>NZ_JBEHZD010000451.1:0-6801 GCF_040240285.1 Streptomyces sp. HSW2009
CCCCCCCCCCCCCCCCCCCCCCCCGCCCCCCGCCCCCCCCCCCCTCCCCCCCCCCCCCCCCCCGCCGGGCGGGCCGCCCCCCCCCCCGGGGGCCGGTGACGGGACGGTGGTGCGCGCCGCAGGGTGAACGGCGGCCCCGTCGGGTGGGTGGTGCGGCGGGCAGTTGACGGCTGGGGGCGCGTGGCTAGGGCGCGCCGTCGCCGTCCGGTGTGGCGCCGTCGGCCGGTGTGCTCGCCGAGGCGTCGGGGTTCGGCGTGCCGGACTCACCGCCCAGCTTCTCGCGGCGCTCCCGCTCCGTCTGCTCGTAGTCGGGGAGCAGCCGCTTGATGATGCGGTCCACGTAGCCGCGGGTCTCGTTGAACTCGGGGATGCCGCGCACCCGTAGTACGGCGCCGGGGCCCGCGTTGTACGCGGCGAGCGCCAACTCGGTGCGGTCGCCGGGGACGTTCTTGACCGAGTCGTAGAGATGGCACATGTACCGGGCCTGGGAGGGGATCGCGTCCTTCGGGTTCCACACGTCGGCCTTGCCGTCGCCGTCCCCGTCGCGGCCCCACTCGGTCCAGGTGACCGGCGCGAACTGGGAGATCCCGTCGGCCTTCCCGGAATTGGCCCGGGGGTCCCACCGGCTCTCCGCGTCTATCTGCGCGGCGAGCAGGGGCACCGAAAGCGGCTCACAGGTACGGGCGGCGGCCTCGATCGTGGCCCGGTACTCGTCCGGGACGGTGGGCAGCGGATCGGTCCCGTCCTCCACTAGTTCGCGTACGGCGAAGACGCCGGCGCCCAACAGCGCCGCACCGGCCACGACCGCACAGCCGAACCGGGCACGCGAGGTCACCATGCAGAAGGGCAAGAGGAAGTGAAGAGCATGGGAGGGACGATAACCGGATTTACCCGAGGGCCCGGCATCCGGATCTCACGTGCGGTGTTTGATCCGGATTCGCGTTCTCGCCTCGTGCACGGGTACCCGTCGTGGTACGCCCCCGCTGCCCGATTCCGGTCATCGAACGCGGCCGGCGGGCCCGACCCGGCGGACAAACGGGCGGCGGGCGCGGTCTGGTGTGGTGGGGGGCGGGCTGCTTGCGGGGCAGGGCCGTGGAGTTGGCGCATGGGCCGTACGGGGTGGCGAGTTGGCGTCCGGGCGGGGCGGGGCGAGGCCGGCGGCCGTACGGCGGGCGGCGGTGCGGTGGGCCGGCCCCTCGTGCGGCGGTGCGGACGCCGACGGGCCCGCGCCGGGAGTGGCGCGGGCCCGTGAGTGGTTCGGACGGTACGGGTGGTGCGGGCGGTGCGAAACGGCTCAGATGCTCAGGGTGCTTCCGGGTGCTTCGGGCGGCGCGAGGTCAAGAAGGCTGCGGGGCCTTGCGCTTGTTGGGGCGGCGGCTCATCACGAAGCCGGCGATCGTCCCCACCGCGACCAGCGCGAGGACCGAGACCGCGGTGCTCAACCAGGTGGCGCCGAGCCACTGCCCACCGAGGTAGCCGAGGCCCACGCTGTACCCCGCCCACATCAGCCCGGCCAGTGCGGACCAGGGAAGGAACTCGGCGACCTTGCGGTGCGCGGCGCCGGCGCCCAGGCTCACCACGGAGCGCCCGGCGGGCGCGAAGCGCGCCAGGACGACCAGCGCGCCACCGCCGCGCGCCCGCGCGGCGCCCAACTTCTGCTGTGCGGAGGTCAGTCGGCGGGAGCGGGCGATGGCCCGGTCGAGGCGTTCGCCGCCGCGCCACGCCAGTCGGTAGGCGACCATGTCGCCGAGCACGGATGCGGTGGTGGCGCAGAGCACCAGGGCCAGCATCTCCGGGATGTCCGCGTCGGGCTTGACGCCGCGCGCCGCGTTGACCGCGTCGGCGGTCGTGGTGCCGGCTGCCGCGGTGGCCGCGGCGACCACCAGGATGCCGCTCGGCAGGACGGGCAGGAAGACGTCCAGGACCACGGATGCACCGATGATCACGTAGATCCACGGGGTGTCGACCAGCGACCCCAAGGTTTCCAGCAACGTCTCTCCCGATCCCGTTCCCCCGCCGCGACGTCGCAAGGGAGCGGCAGGAGCGGCCTCTTCAGCAACAGCCATACAGCGTATGCCTGTACTGCCAGAGCATACCGAGCCGAGACCGTCCATGACCGCTGCATAACGCCGAGGTCACGCCGTATGAACGGGGTCCGCGACGGTGGCCCGACGGTTACGGACCGGTAAGCCCTCCTCAACGCACGGGCACACCATGAGCAACAGCGCATAACGGGCCGGCCGGCCCGCCCGGGCTCGGTATCTCGATATGTCGACTCGTCATCACGTCGTTACATCCGCAGGTCGGTAGGGATACCCGCGGCCTTCGGCGGCGCGTCCGATATCGAGGAGAGTGTCCCGAACGGCGCCGGGACGCGCCGGGAACGACACCGGCCGCGCCTCGATCGATATCGGGGCGCGGCCGGGGGTGCGGGGCGGCGCGGACGCCGCTGCGCGGTGGACCGGAGTGGGGTCCGGGTGGATCAGACGCGGGTCGGCTGGCGGTGCGGCTCGCTGGCGCTCTGGGTGCGGCCGGCGCCGATGAAGCGGTCCAGGGCCCAGGCGCCCGGCCCGGTGAAGATGATGATCAGGAAGGCCCAGCAGAACATGGCGGACGCCTCGCCGCCGTTCTCGATCGGCCACAGCTTCTCCGACTGGTGCTCGACGAAGTACGCGTATGCCATCGAGCCGGAGGATATGAAGGCCGCGCTGCGGGTGAACAGGCCGGTCATGACCAGGATGCCGCCGATGAGCTGGATCACGGCCGCGTGCCAACCGGGCCAGGTGCCGGCGTCAATGGTGCCGCCCGCGCCATCGACTCCGCCGAAGGAGCCGAACAGGGTCTTGGCGCCGTGGCAGGCGAAGAGCAGGCCGACGACGATGCGGAACAGCGAGGTCGCGTACGGCCGGGCCGCGTCGAGATGTTCGTTTAGGGGGTTGGGGGATGACATGGCAGGGGGACTCCTCGTTTCGGGGACGGGAAACAACGAGGTGGCCAGGTTAGGGACGCCTCATCAGTTGTTGCAAGTTCAAGTTCTGCCACTTGGTGCTGCTCGGTGCGGGGGGATGTGCGTCGGTCGGGCGGCTCGCGACCCCGTGGGTGGGTGGCCGGTCCGTGCCGTCCATCGCCGCTGCGTGGCGGGGTGGTGGGGGAGTGGCGACCGCACCGTGTGGGGTCGTCGTGCGGCGCCTGGGCCCCCGCTCGCCTGCGACGTCTCGTGAACGCGCCTGGTCGATGCGGAGAGCCTAGAGCGACATGAGCATGACCGTCAGGTGGTCTCGACCAGTTGGTATGGACTTTTAATCAGCCGCATGGACTTTGCTGGTCCGGGGGTGGGGTGGGTGGTGCGTCGGTGGCTGGAAATCGCCATTGTGGTGACGTTGATCTCGGTGTTGCCGTGCGCACTTCCGGGATCGCCCTGTCTTTTCTGGCCTCCGCCGGCTCTCGGTCGCTGGCCTCGACTCTTGGTCGTGGCTCCGGCCTCGGCTCCCGGTCGCCCGTCCGGGCTCTCGGTCGCGACTCCTGCTCGGGCTGGCGACTCCCGGCCGCTGGTCGCGGCCCCCTCCCGCCGACTCTCGCTCCCCGGCTCCAGCCCCCTGCTCCCCGGCTTCCCGGTCCTCTTCGGGCTCTGTCGGCGGGGTCGCACGGCGAGTGTCAACCTGAGGTTGACGACGACTGCCCTGTCAACCTACGGTTGACGGCATGACGAAGCCCTTAGGAATCACGCCTCCGATCCGACTCGACGAGCTGATCGAGGCCATCAAGAAGGCCCACCCCGGCGCGCTGGACCAGCTCGCCGGCGCCGTGATCGCCGCGGACCACCTCGGCGAACTCGCCGACCACCTCATCGGCCACTTCGTCGACCAGGCGCGCCGCTCCGGTGCCTCCTGGACCGACATCGGCGCCAGCATGGGGGTCACCCGGCAGGCGGCGCAGAAGCGGTTCGTGCCCAAGGGCGCCAACGAGGCCGCCGAGCTCGATGTGAACCAGGGGTTCGGCCAATTCACCGAGCGGGCCAGGAACGTCGTGGTCGCCGCGCACAATGAGGCCGTCGCCGCGCGCAACCCGGAGGTCGGCCCCGGCCACCTCGCGCTGGGGCTGCTGAGCGAGCCGCAGGCGTTGGCCGCGCGGGCGATCGTGGCCCAGGGCGTCACGCTGGAGCAGGTGCGCGAGGCGCTGCTGGCCGCGCTGCCCGCGGCGGCGGACGAGGTCCCCGAGCTCATCCCGTACAGCCCGGGCGCCCGCAAGGTGCTGGAGCTGACCATGCGGGAGGCGCTGCGCCTGGGGCACGACTACATCGGCACCGAGCACGTCCTGCTCGCCCTCCTGGAGCATGAGGACGGGGCGGGCGCGCTGGCGGGCGTCGGCGTGGACAAGGCGGCTGCGGCGGAGTACCTGACCCGGGCCGTGGCGGCGGCCGAGCAGGAGTAGGAGTAGCCAGGAGTGGGTCGACGCGGCTCCGCCGCCCCGTGGGCCGGGGCGGCGGAGCCGGTCGGTGCTGGGCCGGCAGCCGTCAGCGGTGGTCGGCAGCCGTCAGCCGCGGCCGACTGTCGTCAGTGGCGGCAGACGTCGGTAGCGGCTGGCAATGGCGTCAGCAGCCGTTGAGGATGCGGCTGAGGGCGCTCTTCTCGGCGCTGTCGACGGAGAGCTTGTAGTAGTGCTTCACCGAGACCCACATCCGGGCGTAGGTGCAGTGGTAGCTCTTGGTCGGCGGCAGCCACTTGGCCGGGTCCTTGTCGCCCTTGGCCTGGTTGACGTTGTCCGTCACCGCGATGAGCTGCGAGCGGGTGAGGTCGTTGGCGAAGCCCTCGCGGCGCGAGTTGGTCCAGGAGCTGGCGCCGGACTTCCACGCCTCGGACAGCGGCACCATGTGGTCGATGTCCACGTCGGACGCGGCGTGCCAGGTGGCGCCGTCGTACGGGGAGAACCAGGAGCCCTTCACCGCGGCACAACTGCTGTTGGTCTCGACGTTCTTGCCGTCCCGCTTGAGGACGACCTCGCGGGTGTTGCAGCTTCCGCTCTGGGTGCTCCAGTGCGGGAACTTGTCGCGGCTGTAACCGCTCGACGAGCCCTCGGACTTGACGGTGAGCTGGGCGAGGTAGGTGCGTGCGGTGCCGGCGCTCGGCGGGGTGGGCGGCGCGGCGTGCGCGCTCGGGCCGCTCATCACCAGCGTGCCGACCAGCGTGGCCAGACCACCGATGGCGGTTGCTCGACGCGCGTAGACACCGCGACGCGAAGAGGTCGTGTCCGTGCGGGACATGGCGAACTCCCTCTGGAGTGGGGGGAAACGGGCGCTGTGGCCCGGACATGGTCTCGGCGCCGGGTTGCTCTGGGGTGGGCGCCAGGTAACAGCGTGACGACGCGGTCATGTCAAAGCAAGGGGGCGCGCGGTACGCCGCCGGGCTCTCCGCCGGTGCGCGGACGGCGCGTTGACGCCCCGTGAGCCGTCCTGACCTGCGCCGCGTACGGGTGCGTGGGCCGCGCCGTGGACGGTGGAGTGGGCGGGCCGTCCGTCGCCCTGCGGGCGCTGGTCGCGGGCTCGTGGGAGCCCGCCGGGTGGCGTACGGCGGGTGGCGGCGGGGTCCCGATGCGCGGCTCGGTGCCGTGTGGCTCGGCGCCGCGGGGCGCCGTACTGCGGGGGGCGGGCCGAGGGGCGGCGGGTCCCGTACCGCGGGCGCCGTGTCGCGGGGGCGTACCGCGCGGCGGGGCGGCAGTCGGCGCGGCGCGCGGTCGTGGGCAACGTCACGCGGGGCCGGTGGTACGGGGTGCCGGCCGGTGGCCCGTTCCCCTGGCCGGGCCCCGCGGGGAGGTCATCCGTGCTGGTCAGGCGGGTGCGCGCGGGATGGCGGTCGGGGCGGCGTGCGGAAGCAGCGGGCGGGGGAGGGGCGCGGAGGGGCGGCGCGGGCTGACGTATCCTCGTCGACAGCAGAAGGGGAGTAGCTCTTCGCCGGACCGTCGACATACTGCTCACCGTCCTCGTACCACCATCAGGTGGGGCGCTCGCGCGTCAGGGGGAACGGGGGGCCGGCGCCCGGAGGCGGGTGGCTGCGAGTGGGCACGCCTAGATGGCGTGTCACGTCTCGTGTGCCACTGCGCCAGCGAGACCTTCGGCCGCAGTGTCCGACGCTGCCGTGCCGAAGCGACCCCGCGCAACAGGGACCTTTCGGTGCGGACGCCCGACCGAACGAGGAAACCCACCCCGTGTTCAGCCTCACCGTCGCCGCCGTCACCTTCGGCGTCGTCTTCCTTGCCGAACTTCCCGACAAGACCGCCCTGGCCGGCCTGATGCTCGGCACCCGCTACCGCGCGTCGTACGTCTTCGCCGGCGTCGCCGCCGCCTTCGCCGTCCACGTCGCCCTCGCCATCGCCGCCGGCAGCGTGCTCACGCTGCTGCCGCAGCGGCTCCTCCAGGCCATCGTCGGCGTGCTCTTCCTGGCCGGCGCCGCGATGCTGCTGTTCAAGAAGGACGAGGACGAGGAAGAGGTCAAGAAGCCCGCAGACCAGAGCTTCTGGAAGGTCGCAGGCAGCGGCTTCATGCTCATCCTGGTCGCCGAGTTCGGCGACCTCACGCAGATCATGACGGCCAACCTCGCCGCCCGCTACGACAGCCCGATCTCGGTCGGCGTCGGTGCCGTGCTCGCCCTGTGGGCGGTGGCCGGCATCGGCATCGTCGGCGGTCGCACCCTGATGAAGTACGTCCCGCTGCGTCTGATCACCAAGATCGGCGCCTGCGTCATGCTGCTGCTGGCCGTGTTCAGCCTGTACGAGGCGATCGCGGCGTAGGGACGGCGGGCGGCGCCC
>NZ_JBEHZD010000452.1:0-6768 GCF_040240285.1 Streptomyces sp. HSW2009
GTCCGCCGCGGGGCGCAGACGGGGGCTTAGTGGGCCCCGACGGGGGGCGCCGCGCCCCCGGCGCCCCCCCCCCGGGCCCCCCCCCGCGGGGGGGCGGGGGGCGCCGGGGCCACGCGGGGGGGGGCCCGCCGCGGCGGGCGGCCCCCCGATGTGGCTGTCTTACGCGTCCTGCCCGGGCTTCTCCGCCTGCGCGGCGGGCTCGGCCGCCGCGGCTGCCTCGGCATCCTTGGCCGGTTTCGCCGCCGCCTGCTTGGCCGGGGCGGGCTTGCGCAGCGCCAGGTGCAGTTCGCGCAGCCGCGCCTCGTCCACCTCGCTGGGCGCGCCCATCAGCAGGTCCTGGGCGTTGCCGTTGAGCGGGAAGGCGATGGTCTCGCGGATGTTGGGCTCGTCCGCGAGGAGCATCACGATGCGGTCCACGCCCGGGGCGATGCCGCCGTGCGGCGGGGCGCCGAACTGGAAGGCGCGGAGCATGCCGCCGAACTCGCGCTCCACCTCTTCCTGCGAGTAGCCGGCGATGCCGAACGCCTCGAACATGACCTCGGGCTCGTGGTTCCTGATGGCGCCGGAGGAGAGCTCGGTGCCGTTGCAGACGATGTCGTACTGCCAGGCGAGGATGTCGAGCGGGTCCTTCGTGCGGAGCGCTTCGAGGCCGCCCTGCGGCATGGAGAACGGGTTGTGCGAGAACTCGATCGCGCCGGTCTCCTCGTCCTTCTCGAACATCGGGAAGTCGACGACCCAGCAGAACCGGAAGACGTTCTCCTCGAAGTGCCCGGCACGCTTGGCGGCCTCGACCCGCACCGCGCCCATGATCTTGGAGACCTCGTCGAAGTCGCCCGCGCCGAAGAAGATCGAGGTGCCGGCCTCGCCGCCGACCTCCGCGACCAGCTTGGTCACGTCGTCCTCGGTGAGGAACTTGGCGATCGGGCCCGTCAACGTGCCGTCGGCGCCGATGCGCACCCAGGCCAGGCCCTTGGCGCCCTGCTCCACCGCGTACTCGCCGAGCTGGTCGAAGAACTTGCGCGGCTGCTCGCCGGTGCCGGGCACCGCCAGGGCCCGTACGTGCTTGTCGGCGAAGGCCTTGAAGCCGGAGCCGGCGAAGATGTGCGAGACGTCCACGAGCTCCAGGCGGGCCCGCAGGTCGGGCTTGTCCGAGCCGTACTTGAGCATCGCCTCGCGGAAGGGGATGCGCGGGAACGGCGAGGTGACCTCGCGCCCGCCGCCGAGCTCGTTGAACAGGTCGGTCATCACCTTCTCGATGACCTGGAACACGTCCTCCTGCTCGACGAAGCTCATCTCGACGTCGAGCTGGTAGAACTCGCCCGGCGAGCGGTCGGCGCGGGCGTCCTCGTCGCGGAAGCAGGGCGCGATCTGGAAGTACCGGTCGAAGCCGGCGATCATCAGGAGCTGCTTGAACTGCTGCGGGGCCTGCGGCAGCGCGTAGAACTTGCCGGCGTGCAGCCGCGAGGGCACCAGGAAGTCACGGGCGCCCTCGGGCGAGGTGGCCGACAGGATGGGGGTGGCCAGCTCGTTGAAGCCGAGCGCGGTCATCTTGGACCGGAGCGTGGAGATGACCTGCGAGCGCAGCATGATGTTGCGGTGCATGCGCTCGCGGCGCAGGTCGAGGAAGCGGTACTCAAGGCGGCGCTCCTCGTTCACGTTGTCCTCGGGGAAGACCGTGAACGGCAGCGGCTCGGCGGCGCCGAGCACCTCGACCTCGCTGACCTCCACCTCGATGGCGCCGGTGGGCAGCTCCGGGTTGACGTTGTCGGCGCCGCGGGCGATGACCCGGCCGTCCACCCGGACGACCGTCTCCTTGCTGATCGAGCTGAGCGCCTCGTTGGCGGCCGTGTCGGGGCGCACGACGAGCTGCACCAGGCCGTAGTGGTCGCGCAGGTCGATGAAGAGGATGCCGCCCAGGTTCCGTCGATTGTGCAGCCAGCCGCTCAGCCGCACCTCAGTGTCGACGTCAGCGGCACGGAGCTCGCCGCAGGTGTGGGACCGGTACCGATGCATCATTCATCCAAGTCGTCTGATCGGGGCGTGGACGGCTCGGGCGGGGGGCTTTTGCAAGGCCGGGGCCCGGGCGCGAGTGCCACTACGGGCAAGGTGCCAGCCTACCGCCCTGTCCGGGCCCCACCCGCACGGTGTCACCATGCAAGGCAGTGCCGGGCGGCTGGCCACCTCGTACCGGCCGGCCGCCGTGCACCGGGCGGCCAGCCGCCCGCACCATCACACTGGTAGATATTGACTAAATGAACCTAAAGTAGGGCAATGCGCACCGAGGATGTTCTGGCCACCATCAGGACCGGCCTCTGGCGGTGGGGCAACGCCTCGGGGGAGGTCTCCCTCGACGGCGAGGCGGCCCGTCTCCTGGGCCTGCCACCCGTACCCGCTGACCTCCCGGAGTCCACGGTCCGCGCCCGCTTCCACCCCGTGGACTGGGTCGAGATCAACGGCGTGGTCAACCTGGCGCTGGCCGAGGGCGCGCTCGCCGAGGCCAGGCTGCGGGTGGTGGACGAGGCCGGCCGGGTGCTGCGCACGGTGCGCAGCCGCACCAGGCCGGTCGTGCACGGCGAGTTCTTCGAACTGGTCGGCACGTTGGAGGAGGTGCCCGCGCCGCTGCCGGGCCCCGCGTCGGCCACCCCGATCACCGGCGACTGGCGGCGCAACCGGGAGGCGTTCTTGCTGGACGCCGGGCGCGCGCTGGCCGAGGCGCAGTCCAGCGCCGAGGTGCTGCGGGTGGCCGCCGGCCTGTCGATGCCCGGCTTCACCCCGGACGGCCTCGCGGTCTTCGGCGTGGACGGCAACCGGATCGTGGTCCTCGGCCACCAGGGGTACGGGGAGGGCGGCGCCGAGCCGTTCCTCGACCTGACGGTGGAGACCGACTACCCGGCGGCCGAGGCGGTGCGCACCGGCCGCGCGATCTACCTGCCGAGCCCCGAGGAGTACCGCAGCCGCTACCCGGTGGCCTGGCCGCTGTCCATGCCGTACGGGCGCCGCTCGTGGGCCTTCCTGCCGCTGATCGTGGCGGGCAAGACGATCGGCGCCTGGCTGGCCGCGTTCTCCGAGCCGGTCTCCTTCACGCCCGACGAGCGCTCGGTGCTCACCACCATCGCCCGGATGTTCGCGCAGGCCCTGTCGCGCGCCAGCCTGCACGACACCGAGCGGGAACTCGCCGACGGCCTCCAGCGCACCATGCTGCCCGACCGCAAGCCCGAGATACCCGGGCTGACCGTCGCCGCCCGGTACGTGCCGACCGGCGGCGGGCTCCAGGTCGGCGGCGACTGGTACGACGTGATCCCGCTGCCGTCCGGCCGTACCGCGCTGGTCATCGGGGACGTGCAGGGCCACGACGTACGGGCCGCGGGGCTGATGGGCCAGTTGCGGATCGCGCTGCGGGCGTACGCGACCGAGGGCCACCACCCGGACGCGGTGCTCTCCCGGGCCTCCCGGTTCTTCGCCGGCCTCACCGACAGCGGCGGCTGGTCGGACGGCGCGGGCCCGGACGACAGCGAGGAGGCCGAGCCGCGCTTCGCGACCTGCCTCTACATGGAGCTCGACCCGACCACCGGCACCCTGGACGTGGCCCGCGCCGGCCACCCCGACCTGGCGATAGCCCACGACGACGGCACGGTCCTGGTCCGCCCCACGGCCGGCGGCCTGCCGCTCGGCGTCATACCGGACGCCGACTACCCCACCACCAGACTCACCCTGGAACCCGGCGAAACCCTCCTGGTCTGCACGGACGGCCTCATAGAGACCGGCGGCCACGACCTGGAGACGGGCTGGGACCGCATCCGCACGGTCTTCACCGAACACCTCCGCGAGGTCACGTCGCAGCTCGCCCAGCCGGGGCCGAAGCCGGAGGCGGAACCGGAGCCGGAGCCGGGGCTGGGCGAGGGGGCGGAGGCGGGGGCCGACAGGGCCGAAAGGGTGAGCGGAGCGGCGGCCGAAGCCGCGGCGGAGGCAGTCGCAGCAGCCGTCACCGAAGCCGTTACGGAAGCCGCCGCCGAAGTCGCCGCCGACGTGCTGGACGGCGCCGCGCGGGACGCGGCCGGGCCCGCGCCCTGGCTGTGCAACCAGGAGGACCTGGACGCGCTGGCCGAAGCGCTGCTCCAGGCGGTGCACGGCCCGCCCTCGTACTACCGGACGGGCCCGCTGGCCGACCGGCGCGAGGACGACATCGCCTTCGTCCTGATATCCCGCGGGCTCACCGAACGCCCACCGGCCGGCCCGCCGCGCCGCCGCACCGCCATCACGGTGGCCCAGGCCCAGCCGGAACGGCTCGCCGAGGCCCGCCAGCAACTGCGCCAGACGCTGCACGACTGGTCCAACGACGACCAGGTGGAGTCGGCGGTCCTGCTGCTCTCCGAGATGATCACCAACGTGTTGGTGCACACGGACGGCGACGCCCTGGTGATCGCCGAGGTCAGCGGCGCCCACGGCAGCCGCAGGCTCCGCCTGGACGTGGCCGACGCCAGCGACGAACTCCCGCACCGCCGCCACCCCGGCGAACTCGCCTCGTCCGGCCGCGGCCTCCTGCTGATGGAGATGCTGGCGGACGACTGGGGCGTGGACCCGCGCGGCGAAGGCAAGTGCATCTGGTTCGAACTCCGCGAACAGTTCCCGGAACCGGAACCGGAACCGGAACGGGACCCGCTGGCGCGGGAGGCCGCCGCGGAGTCGCCGGCGGCGGGGCGGGCATAGGCCCCGCACGCCGTCGGGGCGGAGCCGATGCCCGGCCTGGCCCCCGGCGGCGTGTGGCGCGTCAGCCCCGCCGTCCCCACGCGGCCACCTCGCCATCGCGGCGACCTCGCCGCGTGGCCGCTTCGTTGACGCCCACCGTCCGCAACCCCCCGTCCATCCCCCGGACCCCACCACCACACCACCAGGGTTGGCCAGTAACAGCCGTTGTTCTCGGGGGAATTGGCGTCTCATGCTCTGTCCGGCGTCCTAGGGTGAGATCCGGGGAGAGCGGGGGGAGTAGCGCGATATGCGCGGTTATGGTGGGCGATGGGGGTATGGGGCCGTCGTCGTCGTGATGGCGGTGCTGGCCGTCGGGTGTTCGGGCGGTGGGGACGGGGCCGACGGGAAGGACCGGGGGCGCTCCGCGGCGCAGGCCGGTGAGCGGGGGGACGCCGGGGCGGAGCCTGCGCCCGAGGCCAGTGCGTTCGTGCCGCGGGCCGACCGGTTGCCGCGGGACCGGGCTGGGGCCGAGCGGCTGGCCAGGTCGATCACGCTGCAACCACGGTCGTTCGGGGCTGACTTCGCGCGGGGCGTGCCGTACGAGGACGACAGCAGCCAGTGGGGCGTGCTCGGTACGGACTGTACGTGGCAGCGCGGCACGTTGCCGGGTTCCGTGTTCACCAGCGTGGCGCGGCACTACGCGCAGCCCGCCGCGGGCGGCAAGGGCCCGGTGGAGGCCACCACCGTGGTCTCCGTACACCGGGACGCGTACAGCGCCGACCGGGAGATGGCGACCTCGCTTGAGGAGGTGTTGCGCTGTCCCACGCAGCAGCTCAACGCCGACGACGTGCTCAGCGACCTGCGGTCGGACGCCAGCGCCCGGGGCAACAACCGGCAGGAGACGGTCGACGACCACCTCTTCGAGCGCGGCAGCTACCGGAGCCGGACCACCGGCGGGCCCTATCCGTATGAGTGGGCGACCTCGCGGCTCGGGCCCGTCACGATCACGGTCACCGTCCGCGGCAGCAAGGGGCATTCCGCGGCGGGCGTGGGCGCGATACGGGCACGCGCTTTCGCCGATCTCCAGTGGCGGACCAAGAAGGCGCTCCAGTGAGGCCCGCGGACCGATCCGGCCGCGCGGCCGGGCGCCCCTCCGCGTGCGATCCCGCGGGCGATCTCCTGTGTGCCCTGCGTGCCCTACATGACCTGTGCGAAGGACGTCTCTGATGCGGCCGTTGCGGCACTCCGATCCCTCGACCATCGCGGGCTACCGGCTGCTCGGCCGGCTCGGTGCGGGTGGCATGGGCGTGGTCTACCTCGGGCGGTCGTCCGGGGGGACGCTCGTCGCGCTGAAGGTGATCCATCCCGAGCAGGCCGAAGACCCGGGCTTCCGGGTGCGGTTCCGGCGCGAGGTGGCCGCGGCGCGGCTGGTGCAGAGTCCGTGGGCGGTGCCGGTGGTCGACGCCGACCCCGATGCCCGGGCCCCGTGGCTGGCGTCCGCGTACGTGCCGGGCCCGGCGCTCAGCGAGGCCGTGGTGCGCACCGGGCCGCTGCCGCTGCCCACGCTGCGCAGGCTGGGCCAGTTGCTCGCGGAGGCGCTGGAGTCGGTGCACGCGGCCGGGCTCGTGCACCGCGACGTCAAGCCGGGCAATGTGCTGCTCGCGCTGGACGGGCCACGGCTGATCGACTTCGGCATCGCACGGGCCCTGGACGACACGGCGCTGACCGCGACCAACATGGTCATCGGCTCGCCCGGCTACCTCTCGCCCGAGCAGGCGCGGGCCGACGGCGCGGAGGTCGGGCCGCCCAGCGACGTGTTCTCGCTCGGCTGCGTGCTCGCGTACGCGGCGACCGGGCGGGCGCCGTTCGGCAGCGGTGACGCGCCGGCGCTGCTGTACCGGACCGTGCATGACGCGCCCGATATCGACGGGGTGCCGGAAGAGCTGTTTCCGCTGGTCGAACGGTGTCTGGAGAAGAACGTGCGGCGCCGCCCGCGCGCCCCCCCCCCCCCCCCCCCACAGGCCCTCGGCGCGGCGGGCCCCGCCCGCGCCCCCGGGGTGGCCCGGCCGGGGGCGGTGTCGT
>NZ_JBEHZD010000453.1:0-6709 GCF_040240285.1 Streptomyces sp. HSW2009
CCCCGCCGGGGGCGGGCCCCCCCCCGCCCCCCGCCCCCCCGGGGGCCCGCGACCCCCCCCCCCCCCGCCCGCCCCCCCACACCCCCCCCCCGGCGCGCGCCGCCCCCTCCGCGGAACAGCCCCGGCCCGTGCCGAGGAGCACCCCCGGCACGGGCCCGAACCGGCGCGCCCACGAAGGCCCGCCGCCCTACCCCTGCCGCGGCATCACCCGCTTGCCCAGCAGCCACAGGTTCGCCAGCGCCAGCACGGCCAGCACACCGCCGAACCACAGCACGCTCGACACGGCGATGCCGTCCGCCGCCCGGCCGCCGAGCAACGCCCCGAGTGCGATTGCCAGGTTGAAGACCGAGACGAACAGCGCCGAGCCCACCTCGCGCGCCGCCGGGGCAGCCCGGAACATCCACGACTGGGCGCTGACCGACACGCCCCCGTACGCGAGCCCCCACACCACCAGCAGCACCGCGGCGCCCGGCGTGGAGCCGCCGACCAGCGCGAGCAGCACCACCGCGGTGGTCAGCAGCGCCGACAGGACCATCAGCGCACCGCGCGGGTCGCGCCCGGCGCGCGCGCCGGCCAGGAAGTTGCCGGCGATCCCGGCCACCCCGTACACCAGCAGCAGCGTGCTGATCAGCCCCGAGCCGACACCGGAGACCTCTTCGAGCACCGGCCGGACGTAGGTGTACGCGCCGAAGTGGCCGGTGACCAGCAGCCCGGTGACCAGCAGCCCGATCCGCAGGCCCGGATTGCGCAGCAGGCCCGGCATCTCGCGCAGGCTGGTCGGCTGGGTCGCGGGCAGCGGCGGCAGCAGCACGGCCATCGCGGCCAGCACCGCCAGCGCCAGCGCGGCGATCACCCAGAACGCGGCGCGCCAGTCGGCCAGGTCACCGATGAGCGTGCCGACCGGCACTCCGAGCACCGAGGCGACCGCTATCCCGCTGAAGATCACCGAGGTGGCCGCGGCGACGGACCGCTCCGGCACCAGCCGCGCGGCGAGCCCGGCGGCGATCGACCACACCCCGCCGATGCTCAGCCCCACCAGCACCCGCGCGGTGAGCAGCACGGCGAAGTTGGGCGCCAGGGCGGAGACCAGGTTGGCGACGGCGAGCAGCCCCATCAGCGCGCACAGCACGTACTTGCGGTCCAGCCGCCCGACGAGGACCGCGAGCAGCGGCGCGGCCACCGCCGCCACCAGCCCGGGCAGCGTCATGGCCAGGCCCGCGGTGCCGTCGCTGACGTGCAGCGACGAGCCGATCGAGGTCAGCAGGCCGACCGGCAGCATCTCGGTGGTCACCACCGAGAAGATGCCGACGGCGACGGACAGCACGGCCAGCCAGCTCCGCGCGCCCGCGCGCGAGGCGGGGTCGTGCCCGGCCTCGCCCGCCGCTCCGTCGGCCCCCTGCTCATGGGCGGCGGCCGGGGGCGCGGCTGGGGTGCTGCCCGGGGCATGGGGCGGAGTGCGCGTCGGGGTACGGGGCGGGGTCGTGAGGGATGCCGCGGGGGCGGGCCCCGTGCCGTGCGCGGGCGCGGGATCGGCGGCCCGGGGCGCGGGCTCGTGGGTCTCGGACATGCTCCTAGCGTTCAGCCGCGCCCCGATCGGGAACAACGCCGAACCTCTCATCCTTGTATGAGTCAGATTTATGGATCGCCGCGGGCGAGCACGGGCCGGGGCGCCGGCACCGCGGCACACGGAGGAGGCAGTGCGGTGAGCGGTGTGGAGATCCGCGAGTTGGAGTGTTTCCTCGCGCTCAGTGAGGAGTTGCACTTCGGCCGGGCGGCGGAGCGGCTGTACGTGTCACAGAGCAGGGTCAGCCAGTTGCTGAGCGCACTGGAGCGCCGGGTCGGCGGCCGACTGCTGGACCGCACCAGCCGCCGGGCCCGGCTGACCCCGCTGGGCGAGCGGTTCCTCACCGAGCTCAGGCCCGCGTACCAGGCGTTGCGCGCCGCCGTCGACGGGGCCCGCGCGCATGCCACCGGCGGTGTGCTCGCCACGCTCCGGGTCGGCTTCCTCGGCTCGGCGAACGAGCACGTCATGCACGCCTTCGGCACCTTCCACGAGCGCCATCCGCAGTGCGAGGTGGCGCCGGTGGAGTTGCCGTTGGCGGACCCGTTCGGCGCGGTGCGGCGCGGCGAGGTGGACGCCGCGCTCGTGTGCCTGCCGGTGGCCGAACCCGATCTGGCGGTCGGCACGGTCCTCACCGAACAGCCCCAGTTGCTCGCCGTACCGGTGCACCACCCGCTCGCCCACCGGTCCTCAGTCTGCGCCGAGGAGTTGGCGGACCACCGGATGATCGGCCTGCGGAGCCCGGCCCCCCGCTACTGGCGCGAGGCCATGGTGCCGCCCACCACCCCCGGCGGGCGGCCGATCGCGGCGGGCCCCCTGGTCTGCACGCTCCAGGAGGGGTTGACCGCCGTCGCCGCGGGCCTCGGCACCATGCTGCTGTGCGCCCCGACCGCGACCCATCAGGGACGGCGCGACATCGCCTTCGTCCCGGTCACCGGCCTGCCCGGGTCCGCGCTCGCGCTGATCTGGCAGCACGCGAAGGAGACCGCCACCCACCGGGCCCTGGACCGGGCCCTGGCCGAGACGCCCGAGTCCCCCGCCGCCCCCTTCGCCCCGTTCGCCCCACCGGCCGCTCAGGACGTGCGAGACACGGCCGGCACAGCCGGCACAGCCAGCATGGCCGGCGGACGCCGCGTACCCGGGATGGCGTGACCGGGCCGAGCCACGCGCCACGGCCCACCCGACGCCCCATCAGACACCGCCCGCCATCGCGTTGTTGGATGTGTCACATACGCCGTACGGGAGGCCGCTCGGCGAGCATGATCGGGGTGGCTGGAACTTGCCCCTGGATCGCGGCCGGGCATGCGCATGAGGCTCGACGCGAAACAGCCGTCCGGAACTGGCCGAAGCTGCGTACCGTCGCAGCGGCCAGGAAGCACACAGCGCCCGACGTACGCGCGTCGGATATCCGCACCGAATACACGCAGTACCGCATCCGCAACCTGGCGCGATAACAGTGACGCGTGGCCGGATACTCTGGGGTCCGAATTGCCGGATTTTGCGGTGCCAACTCAATTAGTTCGCCGGTCAACAGTCCATTCCGCGGTATGGAACAACTTGCACCGGAGGTAATTGAGGTGCACACTGTTCCGAAGATTCGGAGCAACCTGCACCAGACTTCTCACCATGAGGAGGCAGCTCTTGAGCGCCATAGCGGGAACTCGCGACCTGTGCCGGGCCGATCTGACGCTAACGTACGCGGTACACAATGCCTTTCGGCGTGACGCGGCCCTGCTGATGTCTGCCTCCTACAGCGACGATGTGCGCGATGGCGCGTCCATTCGCGCGGGTTGGCACACGCTCAAGCGAAATCTGACGATCCAACGCACGGCCAAAGACTGTGTGTTGTGGCCGGCGCTGCGCGCCCGACTCGCGGGTCAGCCACACGAGTTGGCACTCCTGGAGTCGATGGAGGCCGAGAACGCCGAGATGGACCCGATGATCCGAAAGATCGACGCGGCCCTCTCGCACGACCGCCGATTCCGCCTGCGGGAGTACGCCGAGGACTTCTCCACCTCGCTGCTCACCCACCTCGACCACGAGGAAGCCGAGGCCCTTCCGCTGATGCAAAGCGTGCTCAGCCGGCAGGAATGGCGCGCGTTCTGCGACGAACAGCGGCGCCAGGTGGGCCTCAAGGGCGCCTCGTCCTTCTTCCCCTGGCTGCTCGACGGGGCCCCCGACGGCACCCGGGCCCAGATCCTCGGACTCCTCTCGCCACCGCTGCGCTTTATCTGCCGCACGGTATGGCAGCCGCGGTACGAGCGCACGCCGCGCTGGGAGCTCGCCGGAGCCCTATGAATCGGCCATCGGGACCCGGTCGCCGCGCACCCCACAACTACGCGGCACCAAAGGCTTGTTGACGGTCCTTTCGTTCACTTCTTGAATACAAAAAGAACCCCTGTCGCCACGCACGGCGACGGGGGTTCTCGCTCGTCACGGCCCCGCCGATCGATCGAAGCGGCCCCGCCATCGACCGGGTAAGCTGACCGACTCCACACCTGGCCTAGACCAGCCGCCCAGGTGAGGGAGAGTCCTGCGGAAAAAGGCAGTGCGATGACCATCCGGCACAGAGCCGGAAGGACCATAGGTGCTCAGCTCAAAGCGGGTTACTATCTGGATCGTTCGATGTCCGAACGCGCTTCACCATGCGGAACTATTGACTCACTGGTGAACTGTTGAACGACCGACTTGAGGTGACATAGACTGCCTGCCGGCTCCAGATTTGCTCGACTTTCAGCCACGGGGGGATGAACGGGCGGCGCAGCAAGGCCACAAAAACCGGACATGACGGAACAGCGACGGACGCCCGTCCCCCAGCGGAGCGGCCCATACGGGGACCAGCGTGAGGCGAATCCCGGTGCTGTTATGACGTTTTGCCCGAGTGGCCCCTCCATGCGTCCCCACTCATCGAGCCTCTCGTCACACTCTTCTGGAAGGTGAACGAGAACGTCATGGAATTTGCCATATTGGGCCCGCTTCGCATGTACGAGCAGGGGCGTTCTTACACGCCAACGGCACCGAAACAACGGCAGCTATTGGCCCTGCTGCTGCTCAACGCCAACCAGGTCGTTTCCACCAGCACCTGCATCGATGAACTCTGGGAAACATCGCCACCCAACACGGCGTTGTCCACCCTTCAGTCCTACATCCTGCAACTGCGGCGAACGCTGCGCAGAGTTCCGCGCATCGGCAGTTTACAAGCTGCCCGTCGAGTTCTGGAGACGCGGGACGGCGGATATTTGCTGGCCGTCCGGAACGACGAACTCGACGCCAATATCTTCACCTCGCTGGTACGTGAGGGCCGCGCGGAACTCCACCGCGACGACCACGCCGCATCGGCGCTCTTGACCCGCGCCCTGACGATGTGGCAGGGGTCCGCACTCTCCGACGTCCAGGCCGGCCCCGTACTCCGGGCGCACCTGGTCGGTCTCGAAGAGGATCGGATCAGCGTGCACGAGCAGCGCATCGACGCCGACCTGCGACTTGGCCGGCACCACGAGCTGCTCGGTGAGCTCAGCGCCCTGGTCACCAAGCACCCGACGCACGAGAACCTGCACGCCCAGCTCATGCTGGCGCTCTACCGCTCGGGCCGGCGCGCCCAGGCGCTCGAAGTCGTCAAGCGGCTCCGCCAGGTGCTGCACGACGAGCTCGGGCTCGAACCCTCGCCGCGGATGCGCAATCTCCATCAGGCCGTGCTCGCCTGCGACCCGGTGATCGACAGCCCGGCGGGCTCCGACTCCGTGCTCGCGCTCGACCTCGCGCGCTACTCGTCCTCCCCGACGCTCCCCATCCAACCCACGCCGCCCACCTTGCACGCCACCACCACGGCGAGCAGGCCACTGGCGTAACAACGAACCGGCCTGCGGATTACGGCGAACGATTCGGTCCCCCTTTGGCCCGTTTCGGTTTCCCCAGGCCATACGGGTGCTACGCGCGTTCACGCCGGCGCGCGTACTCCCTCACCGCTGGGTCGAGCATCACGGGGCCCGCCCACCGCAAAGGCCCACTGCGGCGCATTCCGCGGTGGGCCCGATGGACTCCCTCAACTCCCTTTATTTTTCTGCTGCTTGGCGTGTCTTCCGCTGGTTCTCGCGGGTTGCGTCTACTTTCCGCGCCGGTAGGTACGGGCAGGTGCGAGCGTCCCCGCCCCGGCATGCCGCGCCAGCAAAGCGCGTGCGATGCAATGCGCCAACCTGAAGTGCCAACTCCCTTACGCTGCGGCGGTATTGGCTAAACCACGGTCCAGGTGTCGGTGCCGTGGAGGAGGTTGGCGAGGTCGCCCTTGCCCTGGTTTTCGATGGCGTGGTCGAGTTGTTCGTTGAGTTGGGTGTCGTAGACGGGGCGTTGGATGTTGCGGAGGACGCCGATGGGGGTGTGGTGGAGGGTGTCGGCGTCGGCGAGGCGGGTGAGGGCGAACGCGGTGGTCGGTGAAGCGGCGTGCGCGTCATGGACCAGGACCTCGTCCGTGCCTTCCATCTGCACATCGATCACCCGCAGGTCACCGGTGGTCCGGTCGCGCACCACACCCTTGCTGCCGAGTCCGTCGGTGGCGGGGGCACCGAAACGGATGGGCTGGCCGTGTTCGAGCCGGATGACTGCTTCCAGGGCCTGGTCCTTGTCCTTGAGGACCTCGAACGCGCCATCGTTGAAGATGTTGCAGTTCTGGTAGATCTCCACCAACGCGGTCCCTGGATGCGCCGCGGCTTCCCGCAACACACTCGTCAGATGCTGCCGGTCGGAATCGACCGTACGGGCCACGAACGAAGCCTCCGCACCCAACGCCAGGGACAACGGGTTGAACGGGGCGTCCAGTGAACCCATCGGGGTGGATTTAGTGATCTTCCCGACCTCGGAAGTCGGGGAGTACTGGCCCTTGGTCAACCCGTAGATCCGGTTGTTGAACAACAGGATCTTCAGGTTCACATTCCGCCGCAGCGCATGGATGAGATGGTTCCCGCCAATGGAGAGGGCGTCGCCGTCACCGGTGACCACCCATACCGACAGGTCCTGGCGCGAGGTCGCCAACCCCGTCGCGATGGCCGGGGCCCGACCATGGATGGAATGCATACCGTAGGTGTTCATGTAGTACGGGAACCGGCTGGAACAACCAATCCCCGACACGAACACGATGTTCTCCCGAGCCAACCC
>NZ_JBEHZD010000454.1:0-6694 GCF_040240285.1 Streptomyces sp. HSW2009
CCGGCGCCGTGCTGGCGGCCGCGGGACGGGGGGCCGCCCCGGCGGCCACGGGCGACCTGACCGGGGGCGACGGGGGCCGGCCGGCCGCCCCGCCGGGGGGCGGCCACACGGCGGTGGTCGCCGCACTGTGGGACGACCGGCTGCACGGACTGCGCTACGCGCAGCGCCACCGGGTGCCCTACCTCAGCATCTCCAGCGGCCTGGTGGACATCGCCCCCGAGGTCGTCGCCGCCGCCCGGGGGACGGGCGCGCCGCTGCTGCTGGCCAGCCACTGGTGCGCGGGCACCGTCGTACTGGCGGCGTTGGCGTGGGCCGACGCATTCGAGCGGGTCGACAGCATCCGCATCGGGGCGGTACTCGACGAGGCGGACACCGGCGGGCCCGCCGGCATCGCCGACCTGGCCCGCTGGTCGACCGCCACATCGGCCGGTCTGGTGCGCCGCGACGGCGTCTTCACCTGGCTCCCGGAAGACGCCGCGCAAACGCCGCTGACCAGCATTGACGGCACCGTACTGACCGGGCAGAACGTCGCCATCCTCGATGTGCCGAGCCTCGCGCTGGCCACCGGGGCCGCGGACGTGCGCTTCGCCTTCGCGGTCGGCGAGTCCGCCGGGCGGCGCGGCGGCGGTGGCCCGTCCATCGAGGTGCGGATCGACCTCGCAGGGGTGGGCCCGGGGGGCGCGCCGCTGCGGCTCAGCCGGGCCCTCGTCCACCCCGAAGGGCAGCGCCCGCTGACCGCCCTCGGCATCGCCCTCGGCGTCGAACACCTGCTGGGCCTGCGCGGCCCGGCCGCCCCGCCCGGCCTCCACACACCCGAGTCGCTGATCGACCCGGCGTACGCGGTCGAGCGGTTGGCGCAGGTCGGGGCGGTGGTCACCGCCCTGCCGGCCGGTGGCTGAGCGGCCGGGCGGTTCCCCCGGCCCGTAACCCGACGGCGTACGGGGGAGTCGGTCACGGCGTACGGCGGATACGGGCTGACGCGGGCAGGCAGCAGGGGCTGACGCCGGCGCGTACGGGCTGGCGCGGGCACCTACCGGCTGGCACGGGCACGTACGCACAGGCTCGCGGGGCCGGCGGGAGGCCGCTATCCGGCCTGTTGGATGCGGACCATGTTGCCCGAGGGGTCGCGGAACGCGCAGTCGCGCGGCCCCCAGGGCTGGTCGATGGGTTCCTGGAGCACCTCGGCGCCCGAGGCCCGGACCCGTTCGAAGGTGGCGTCCAGGTCGTCGGTGCGGAACACGGTCATCGGCAGCACACCCTTGGTCAGCAACTCCTGCAAGGTGTCGCCGTCGGCCTGGGAACGGCCGGCGTGTGGTTCCGAAAGCACGACCTGGAGGTCGGGTTGGTCGTCGCTGCTGAGGGTGACCCAGCGGAAGCCGTCCGATGCGACGTCGTTGCGCACGACGAGGCCGAGCGCGTCCCGGTAGAAGCCGAGCGACGCGTCCGGGTCGTTGACGGTGATGTGGCAGTACTGCAGTGCGATGGTCATGCGGCCCACGCTAGGCGCGGGGCGCATGGCCCGCTTCTCGAATCCTGCTCGATGCGCCGCGCAGCGGTCGGGTGGTCACCTTCGCCACACAGGCAGGCATCGCCACCACCGCCCGGTGCTCCCGACCGCGGTACGCGCTGGGTGTCTCCCCCACGATCTCGGTGAACCGCGAACTGAAGGACCCGAGCGACGTGGCACCCACCGCCAGACACGCATCGGTCACGCTCACCCCGGCACGCAGCAGCGCCATCGCCCGCTCGATCCGGCGGGTCATGAGATAGCCGTACGGCGTCTCGCCGTACGCCGCGCGGAACCGGCGCGAGAAGTGCGCGGGCGACATCAGCGCCTGGCGCGCCATCGTCGGCACGTCCAGCGGGCGGGCGTACTCCCGGTCGATCAAGTCCCGGGCACGCCGCAGATGGGCCAGGTCGGCGAGCTCTTCCGGGGTCATGCAACGACGCTACCACCGGGGTGCTGACGTGCGCTTTCGTGCAGATCTGGCGGGTGTGCCCGGCCACTGATCGCGCTGGAACCGCCACACGCGCAACGGCTACCGAGCGCGCCGGACGGACGGGGGCGCGCTGCGTCTACCGGGAGGCGTGGAGCGCCTTGGACCGATCGGGCCCACTGGGTGGGCCGGCCCCACCCAGTCCACTCTGCCCAGCCAGTCCACCCGGTCCACCCAGTCCACTCGGCCCACCACCCGGTCCACTCGGCCCACCAAGCCCACCACCCGGTCTACCCCGGCCACCAGGCCCACCGGGTCGCCAGCGGACGGCGTCCTGCGGCCCGGTGGGTGGGTGGCTGGGCGGCTGGGTGGCTGGGTGGGCGCGTCAGGGGGTGGGTGTGAGCACCCACAGGCGGTGGTCCCAGCCGATGTCCCGGCAGTCGGTGACCACGCAACCCGCCTCCGCCACCAGCGCGGCCACCTCCGCCTCGGTGCGCCGCCCCGCGCCGAACGCGGCCGTCAGGTGCCGGTGGTGCCACGCGTCATCGAGGTCGGCGAACCCGCCCGGCCCCGCTACCCCTTCCACCAGCCCCACCCGCTCCACCAGCACCAGCCCGCCGCCGGCCGGCAGCCCGGCTGCCGCGTCGCGCAGCGTCAGCACGGCGTCCGCCGCGGGCAGGCGCTCCAACAGACGGCACAGCAACAGCGTCTCGGCGCCGGGCGGCACCGGGCCCGTGTGGGGAAGCAGGTCCACCCGCGGCAGCACGTCCGCGTCGAGCACCCGCTCGCCGACCACCGCCAGCTCAGAGGGGAGCGCCCCGAGCCGCACCCGTACCGAGGGGAACGCCTTGACCAGGGCGTTCACCACCGTAGCCGCGCCGGGACCGGCCGCGGTCAGCATGGCCACCCGCGACCAGTCGTACGCCTGCACCGCGCCCGATGCGACCCACCTGGCCTCTTCTTCCACCGCCCAGCGGGCCGAGCCGCCGACCGCCGCGTCGGTGCGCAACGCGGCGGCCAGCGGCGCGCCCGCCGCGGTGCGCGCCGCCGGCCAGCCGGTGCGCACCGTGTGTGCGAGGCCCGCGAGCGACAGGTCGAACGCCGCTTGCGCGCCCCGCAGGTCGTACTCCTGGAGGGAGTGGTCGTCCTCGACGAGTTCCTCGCCCACCGGGGTGAGGCGGTAGCCGCCGTCGTCCTTGGCACACACCTCAAGGGCGACCAGGTAGTCCAGGAGCGCGGTCAGGGTACGCAGGTCCGCACCACAGCGCCGGGCCAACTCCGCCCCGTCACCCACCCCCTGGTAGACGAGGTCGATCAGGCCGAGGGTGACGGCGGAGCGGATGGCGAGGCCGGGAGCCAGGTCGGTCAGCTCGTGCAGCCGGTCGTGGGCGTCCTGCTGTTCCTCCGTGGCGGCCGGCGCTGCGTCCTCGCCGTGTGGAGTGTCGGTGCGGCGCCAGTAGCCGGTGATGTGGGTGTGTTCGCGCGGCACCTGACGATCCACCGTGAGATGGCGTCGGATGCCCTTGAGGGCGCCTGCCTCACCCGCGGCCCAGACGAAGACCGTCCCGGGCAGCCACGCCATGGCACGCACCGCCTGCTCCAGCAGATCGGTGGTGCCGGCTGGCGCCCCGTCGCGCACCAGCCAGGTGACGTCGGCGTCGGCGGCGGTCGGCAACTCCTGACGATGGCTCTCCTCGCCGACCTCGATGAACACCCGCGCCCTGGTGTCGGCCGGCATCTGAGCCAGCCAGCGCCCGATCGCCGGCAACGCGGTCTCGTCGCCGATGACCAGCAGCCAGTCCGCGCCTTCGGGCGCGCCGTGCGACATCTTCGGCCCCGCGATCCAGGCGGGGGCGCCGGGCCGGGCCCGCGCGGCCCAGGAGGAGGCGACGCCGCCGGGGTGGCGGACGAAGTCGAAGTCGATCTCGCCGGCCTCCGGGTCGAACCGCACCGGCGTGTAGTCCTTGGCCAGCGGCCGTGCGTCGGTGGGCCAGTCGAGGCTGCTCACGTTCTGTCCGGGGAGCACCGGAGGCTGCCCCGGCCGCTCGGGGAAGAAGAACTTGACGTGGTCGTCGAACCCCTCGGTGCGCAGCGCCGGCAGGTCGAGGCCGTCCCGGTGGAACGCCCGCAACTGCGGGCCGCCCAGCGTGATCCGACGCATCCCCGGCGTGACGTCGAAGGCCCGTAGGACCGTCAACTCCCGCAGCACGATGGGGAAGGTGACGACGGTGCGGGGACTGCGGCGGGACATCTGTGGAACTCCTTCGGTCGGCCGGGCCTGGTCAGGCTAGGGCCGCGACCGCCCCGCGCATCCAACCCGCGGACCACGACGTGCCCACTGCGCGGCCCATCGGGTGGACCGCGGGGTGGACCGCGCGGGCCAGCGCCCCCGGCGAATGGCGTTTCCGGGCAGACGGCGCTCCCGGGCGCGCGGCGCGCGTACCCGCGGTGGCGCCGGCCGCTGCTCCTCCCCTCCCGGGAGGGCGCGCCCGACACGGTGCGCCGGCCCCGGTGGCGGTCCAGGCGTACGGCCCAGGTGCGCAGCCCCGACGTCCGGCCCCGACGTACGGCCCCTGCGTACGATCCGGGCGCCGCGTTCGACGATCCGGCCCGCCCGTTTCGACGCCGCGCCCCGCTGCACGCCTACGGTCACCACGGTGTCCACCTCCACCCCCGCCGCGCGTCTACTGCGCCAGTGCCTGGCCGACGTCCGCCCGTACCTCGTGCGCTCCGCCTGCTGGGCGGCGCTGCGCCAACTCGCCTTCCTCGCCCTGCCCTGGCTGCTCGGCCGCGCCGTCGACAGCGGCGTCAGGGACGGCAACGCCACCGCAGCCGCCGGCTACGCGGCCGTCTTCCTGTGTGCCGCAACCGCCGAGTACGCGGGCATGCGCGGCTGGCAGTTGTGGAGCAACCTCGCCGAGGCCCACACGGGCGCCCGGCTGCGCACCCGGCTGCTGGGTGCCGTGCTCACCGTCGACACCGACACCCTGGAGCGCGGCGCCGACCGCACCGGCGACCTCGCGGTGCGCGCCACCCGCGACGTCGATGCCGTCCTGGCCTGGGTGCACGGCCTGACCACCTGGGTGGTCATCGGCCTCACCGGGCTGCTGCTCGGCCCCGCGCTACTCGGCCTCGATCCACTGCTGCTGCTCGTCGCACTCGCCACGGTGCCCCTCCTGCTGCTGGTCAACCGGGTCTTCCCGGCGCTGTACGCGCGGCGGGCCGAGGCGCTGTCGCGGGCCCACGGCAGGCGCGGCAGCACCGTCGAAGAACTCCTCGCCGCGCTGCTGCCGCTGCGCGGCGTGGGCGCCGACCGCCTGCTGGTGGAACGACACCACCGGCACAGCGCCCAGGTCACCCGGCGCACCCTGCGGCTCGCCGCGGTCGGCGCGGCCTGGGAGGCGGTCGCCTTCGTCGTACCGCTGCTGGCCGTGGTCGCCGGGCTGCTCCTCGGCGGGCGCGCGGCGATCGACGGCCGGATCACCGTCGGCCAGCTCACCACCTTCGCCCTGTGGATGGGCACCGTCTCGGTGGCCGTCGGCGTCACGGTCGACCGGCTCGGCGACCGCACGGAGGCCCTGGTCGCCGCCGGCCGGATCAGCGAGGTGCTCGACCTGCCGGTGCCCGCCGGCGACGGTACGGCCGCGCTGCCGGAGCGGGGCGCGTTGGTCGCGGCCAGCCTCACCGTGCACCGCGCGGGCCGGACCCCGATCGGGCCGCTGGACCTGACGGCCGGGCCCGGCGAGTGGATCGTGCTGACGGGGCCCACCGGCTGCGGCAAGAGCACCCTGCTGCGCGCGCTGGCCCGCCTCGTCCCGGCCGCGGGCACGGTCGACTTCGGCGGGCACGACCTGGCCGCACCCCACCCGGACGTGCTGTACCGCACGGTGGGGTTCGTCCCCGAACACCCGCTGCTGCTCGCCGGCACCGTCGTCGAGAACCTGCTGCTCGGCGGGGACCGGGACACCGCCGAGCTGGCGGCGGCCTGCCGGACCGCCGGGCTCGACCTGGCCCTGGCGGGACTGCCGGCCGGCCTGGACACCCCGGTGGGCGAGCGGGGCGCCGCCCTCTCCGGCGGGCAGCGCCAACTCGTCGCCCTCGCACGGACGTTGCTGCTCGGCTGCCCCATCCTGCTGCTCGACGACGTGACCTCGGCGCTGGACGCCGCGACCGAGGCGCAGGTGCTGGCCCGGCTGCGTGAAGCCACCGCCGACCACGTCGTCGTGTTCGCCTCGCACTCGCCCGCCGTCCGCGCCCTGGCCGCCCGTGAGATCACCCTCGCGGGCCCGGCCGACCGCCCCAGCCGCCCCCCCCTGGAGCCCCGGCATGCCTGACCCCACCCACCCGCGGCCGAACGCCCGACCCACCCCTGACACCGGCCGCCCGCCCGCACCCGATGTACCCGCTGTGTCTGCCGAACCCGTCCCCGATGTCCCGCAGGCACGTGACGCACCCGTCGTGGTGCGTCCCTGCGGACGGGGCGCCCCGGCTGGTGGTGAGGCGCCCGCGCCGGACGTCCCGCGGGTGGTCGAAGCCCCCGCCGCGCACCGCCCGTACGCGCCCGGAGCCCCGGGCCCCGGCGATCCGTACGCCCCCGGAGCCCCGGCCGCAGGTGGCGCGGCGACGCACCCCGTGGGGGGGGGCGGGGGGGGGGCCCCCGGGGGGGGGCGGGGGGGCCCCGCGGGGGGGGGGCCGCGGCCCCCCCGGGGGGGGGCCGGGCCCGCGCGGCGCGGGGGGGGGGGGGGGGGGGGGGGGGG
>NZ_JBEHZD010000455.1:0-6692 GCF_040240285.1 Streptomyces sp. HSW2009
CGCCCGCGCGGGCGGCCCCGGGCGCCCCGCCGGCGGGGGGGGGGGGCGGGGCGGGGGGGGGGGGCGCCCCCCGCGCGAGACAGTGCAGCGCGCGTCCCCTGAGGCTGCACCCTTCAGAGCCGTACCCGAATGCTCTCCGGCGCGTACTCCTGCACCGCGACCAGGAGCGCTTCCCGGTCCACGCCCGGGCCGAAGCGGACGAGCAGCGCGGCGCCCTCGTTGGTGCGGCGGCGCCGCGGGAGTCGGGCGACGCCGGCGACCTCGTCCGCCACCACCCACAGCCGCAGCCAGCCCGCCTCCCGACCGGCGCCCGCGTCCAGTCGGCGGACCCGGCTCCACGGCACCCGGAACCCGCCGCGCCCCGCACAGCGCACCACGACGCCGCGCGCGTCGAGGCCGACCGCGTCCGGCACCAGATAGTCGTCGCGCACCTCGCGCAACGTCCGGGCGGCGAGCGGGAAGGCGAGCAGTCCCAAGGTCACCAGACCGGGCAGCGCGACCGCCAGGCCCGCTTGCCGCGCCAGCCCCGCGGACAGCACCAGCGGCAGCCCGAGCAGGGCGCACAGCCGCAGGCATACGGCCGCGTCGGGGCGCACCCGTTCCCGGAGGAACAGGGCACCGGGCCCAAAGTCGGAAGGTGGCTGGAAAACGCGCATACGCGTTCCTTTCGGTTCTTGCTCGCTCTCTCGCGTTCCGGCTCCGCTGCGGCGCCGTTCACCCTGGCGCGCTCGGCCCGGCGCGGCATGAGCGGCCCAGGGTGTCATGTCGACGTGCCGGGGTCGGCATCCGCCCCGGTTGCGCGGCAGGTCGGGGCCGGCCGTACGGCGGGGGGCCGAACGGGAACCGAACATCACTCGCCCGCGTGATGAGGGACGGGGACGACGGACACAACGGGCGGACATCGGTGGCCAGTCCACCTTCCGTACAAGATCCGTCCATCACCGGTGTGGTTGTCAGTGGTGGCAGCCATACTGCTCTCCAAGGCGTCAGCCAGCCCGGTTCGCCCGGGCGGGCCGGGCCGCAGCGACCAGGGGGAGGTCTCGTGTCACACCCGCCGACCGGCGGTATCGCGCCAGCGGTTGCGCCCGGGGCGCCGGCCGCGGCCAGCGCGCGTCCGGCCCCGCCCCTGACACCCGCCCCTGCCGTGCCGCCCGGTGCGCCGGGTCCGCGGCGGCCGGCCTGGCGCGAGGCGCTGGCCCGGGTGCGCGCGGCGGCGGTGACCGAGCCGGGCCGACTGCGGGTGGTCGGGGCCCTGTTGGCCGTGCTGTTGCTGGCCTTCGGCGCGCTGACGACCTGGCAGGTCAGCGCGCGCAAGGACGCCGCGAGCGCGGTCGCCCACCGCAGCCAGTCACTCAGCAAGGACGCCGCCGACCTCTACGGTTCGCTGGCGTCGGCCAACGCCGCCGTCACGCAGGGCTTTCTGACCGACGGTCCGGAGCCTAAGGCGACCCGCGCGGACTACACCACGGACATCGGGGAAGCGTCGAGGCTGCTGAGCAAGGTCACCGCGGCCGGCGGGACCTCGGCGGCCAGCCGTGAGCAGCTCGACCGGCTGCACCAGCTCCTCCCCACCTACACGAGCCTGGTGGAGTCCGCGCGCGCCAACAACCGGTTCGGCTATCCGCTCGGCGGGGCCTATCTGCGGTACGCCAACGAGATCATGCAGGACGAGCTGTTGGCGGCGGCCAAGACGCTGTACGAGGAGCAGAGCGAGCAGCTCGAAGCGGACTACGCGGACGCGAAGGCGTGGCCGTGGGCGGCGCTGGCGCTGGGCGTGCTGGCGGTTGCGGCGCTGGGGTGGGCGCAGCGCCGCTCCTACCAGCGCACCAACCGGGTCTTCAATCTGGGCCTGCTCGGCGCCACGGTGGCCTCGGTCGCGGTGCTCGGGTGGCTGGTACTCGGGCACGCCGTGGCGCGGTCCGCGCTGAGCACGTCGGACCGGGAGGGCGCGCAGTCGCTGCGGCTGCTCAACCAGGCCCGCATAGCCGTGCTCCAGGCGCGGACCGACGAGAACCTGACGCTGGTGGCGCGGGGCGCCCAGGAGGTGACCCCGCAAAAGGGCGCGGGGGCGGACGCCGCCCCCGCCGAGGGCGAAGGCCCGGACGAAGACGCGACCGACGCGTACGAGACCGAGTACCGCAAGCGAATAGCGGAGCTGAGGGGCCCGACGCCATCCGGTGCGGCGCCATCCGGTGCGACGCCGCAGAGCCTGCTCGGTAGGGCCAAGGCCCGCGCCGACGACCAGGCCGGACGCGAACCGGTGCAGATCGCGATCACGAAGGTCAACGAGTGGCAGGGGCGCCATGCGACGTCCCGTATGGAGGACCACAAGGGCGCGTACGACAAGGCGGTGCAGCGGGTCATTGCCGGGCCCGACAGCACCACCAAGTCCTACACCGAGGTGGACAAGGCGCTGCGGAAGGCGATCGAGCACGAGGCCGAGGAGTTCGGCTCGGCCGTGGACGACGGGGACGGCTTCGTGGCGTACCTGCCGGCCGGCGCCGCCGCGTTGGCGCTGCTCGGCGCGGCGGGCGCGGTGGCCGGGGTGGGTCGCAGGCTGTCGGAGTACCGATGACGGGGGCGGAGATGCGTACGGAGGGCGAGGGCGCGCCGCGCGGCGCGGCAGGGCGCGGCGGGCGGCGGCGCACGGTGACGCTGTCGGCGGTGGGCTGTGCCCTGGCGGCTGCGGCCGGGCTGCTGGTGCCGGCCGCCTTCGACGGGCAGGGCGACCGGCAGCGCGACGACACGGCGAGCGGCAAGCGGGCCGCCGCCGAGCGATTCGCGCCGCGCGCCGCGACGACCGCGAGCTGTGACCACCCGGAGCAGAGCCTGCGCCCGACCGGCGAGGCCGGCCCCGCGATGCAGCGGCTCAAGAAACGCCAGGACAAGAAACTGCGCGTCGGGGTGGACCTGAACAGCTTCAAGTGGGGCTATCGCGACCCGACCAGAGACGACAAGATCGCGGGCTTCGACATCGATCTCGCCCGGGCGATCGCCAAGGAGGTGTACGGCGAGGAAGGGGAGACGGAAGAAGAGAAAGAAAAGCACGTCACCTTCATCGCCATCCCCACGAGTCAGCGGACGAAGGCGCTGGCCACGCGCAGGGTCGACGTGATCGTACGAACCATGACGATCACCTGCGAGCGGGCCGAGGAAGTCGCCTTCTCCGCCCCGTACTTCGAGACGTACCAGCAGTTGCTGGTGCCCAAGGAGGCCGAGGGCGCGGGGGGTGCCGAGGACTCCCCCGCCACCTCCTACGGCCCGTCGCTGAAGGGCAAGACGGTCTGCGCGGCGAACCGGACGACGGCCCAGGCCGTGCTGGACGACCCGGCGAAGGGCACGGAGAAGCTGGGCGCAAAGCAGCTCATCGTGCCCAACCAACTCGACTGCCTGGTGCGTCTCCAACTCGGGGAGGTGGACGCGATCCTCACCGACGGCGCGCTGGCCGCCAGCCAGGCGGCGCAGGACCCCACGCTGGAGCTGGTCGAAGAGAAGGTGAGCCCGGAGCCCGAGTACTACGGCGTGGCGGTCAACAAGGACGACACGGATCTGGTGCGTACCGTCAACAAGGTGCTGGAGGATTACAGCAGGGGCGGCGAGCGCAGCCTCTGGATGCAGAAGTACCAGTATTGGCTCCAGGAACAGCTCCCGAAGATCACAGGGCCGCCCGCGGTCCAATACCGGGACTGACCAGCACGCACAGGAGAGGTGATCGATGGCGGCCTCGGGACCCGCCCCCGGTTCGTCGGGGATGCCCCAGGGTCCGGTCATGGACCGGGAGGAGGTGGACCGTGCGCTCGCGCGACTCGGCGCCGAGCACGAGGCGATCGAGACGTCGCTGCTGGCGCTCCAGGACCACGCCGGGCGCAGGCTCCTGGAAGGAGCGGAGCTCACCGGCACCACCAAGGCGCGCTGGGCCACCGCCGAGCAGACGATCACCATGCTGTGGGCGTACTACGACGCGTACACCGCGGTCCTCGGCAAGGTCCGCGCGGTGCGCACCCGGCGCCGCTGGCCCGGGCAGGGCGAGCTCAAGGAGCTGACCGAGTTGCTCCGCGGCGACCTGGTGACCGTGCCGGGCGCGGCGCTGTCCGGGTCGACCCGGCTGAGCGAACGGTTCACCCTGGACGCCGTCGTGGCGCGGATGAACAAGGGGTACGCGCAGGCGCTGGACGTGGTGGTCACCGCCGACACGGTCTGGTCGGCGCTGCCCGCCAGGATCGACATGCTGGCGGCCGAGTTGCAGCGCACCCGCTCGCTCGCGCACTCGGTGGGCGTGCGCCCCGGTGAGCACCCGTCGGGCGACGACCTGGAGGAGATCACCACCGAACTCACCCTGCTGCGCGCCGAGGTGATCAGCGATCCGCTGGCCTTCTGGGCCGGGGCGTCGCCGAGTTCGGCGCCCGGTGGTGGGCGTCCCGACACCGAGCGGTACGACCGGGCGGCGCGGGCGCTGGAGGACGTGCGCCGGGAGATCGAGGCGGTGCTCGGGGTGCGGCAGGACGCCGAGCGGCGGCTGATGCTGCTGCGCGACGTGCTCTCGCGCGCCGACCGTACGCTCACCGAGGCGCGGGAGGCGCGCGGCGAGGTGCTGGCGAAGATCGCCGCGTCCGACGTGCCCGCGGTCAGCGGCCCCTCCACGGTGCTGCACGAACAGCTCGCGCTCGCCGCCGACTACCGCAGGCGCTCCCAGTGGCACCGGCTCTCGCCGCTCCTGGAGAGCCTGGAGCAGCGGGCGGAGGAGGAGTTGCACCGGGCCAGGGAGTCGCTGACGGCCGTCACCGCGCCGCTGGCGGTGCGCGCGGAGTTGCGCGGCCGGCTGGACGCGTACCGGGCGAAGGTGGGCCGGCACGGGATGGTGGACGATCCGGTGTTGGTGGAGCGGTACGACGCGGCGCGGCGGATGTTGTGGAGCGCGCCGTGTGATCTGCGCGCCGCCGAGCAGGCCGTGTTGCGCTACCAGCAGGCGGCGGCCGAGGCGCTGGGCCCGTATCCGGGCACCGGGTCCGAGCGGGCCCCGCAGCCGCGCGCCGGCGGGGGCCAGGGGGCCGGCTGGGACGCGCCGACCAGGCCGGGACAGACCAGAGGGCCGGGGGGAACGGCATGAGCACCGAGTGTCAACGGCCGGACTGTGCCGGGTCGTACGAGGACGTGGGCGGCGGCGAGCTGTACTGCGACACCTGTGGGTTGGCGCCCGTGGTCGCGCCCAGCGGGCTGCTGAGCGCGCCGCCGACCAGCGTCACGAGCATGGGCGCGGCGTCGCCCGGGACCTCGGGCTCGGCCGCGCCGCACGCGGCATCGGGATCAGGTTCGGGTTCGGGTTCGACGGCTGCGGCGGGCTCATCGGCGGGGTCGGCGAAGTCAGCCGGGTCAACCGCGTCATCGGGTTCGCACCGGTCGGTCTCCGGCCGGTTGTCGCAGAGCGCGTCGGGCCGGCCGGTTTCGGTGCGCACGTCGGCGTCCGGGTCCACGTCCGGGTCGGCGGGGTCGGGGCGGGGGCGGCTGGGCGCGGGGCTGGTGGCGGTGCCGCAGGTGCCACGCCCCGAGCCGCACCTGGCGGTGCTCGACGATCCCGAGGTGCCCGAGCGCAAGCGCTTCTGTAGCCGTTCGGAGTGCGGCGCGCCGGTGGGCCGCTCCCGGGGCGTCCAGGCGGGCCGCACCGAGGGGTTCTGCACCAAGTGCGGGCACCCGTACTCCTTCGTCCCGAAGTTGCGGCGGGGCGATCTGGTGCGCGACCAGTACGAGGTGGTGGGCTGTCTCGCGCACGGCGGGCTCGGCTGGATCTACCTGGCCGTCGACCGGGCCGTCTCGGACCGCTGGGTGGTGCTCAAGGGCCTGCTCGACACCGGGGACGAGGACGCGCTCGCGGTGGCGCTGGCCGAGCGGCGCTTCCTCGCCGAGATCGAGCACGCCAACATCGTGCGGATCTACAACTTCGTCGAACACCTCGACCCGCGCACCGGCAGCCGGGACGGCTACATCGTCATGGAGTACGTCGGCGGCAAGTCGCTCAAGGACCTGGCCAACGAACGGCGCAGGCCCGACGGGCGCCGCATTCCGCTGCCGGTCGAGCAGGCGTGCGCGTACGGCATCGAGGCGCTGGAGGCCCTCGGCCACCTACACAGCCGCAACCTGCTGTACTGCGACTTCAAGATCGACAACGCTATCCAACAGGACGACCAGCTCAAACTGATCGACATGGGCGCGGTCCGGCGGATGGACGACGACGACAGCCCGATCTACGGCACGGTCGGCTACCAGGCGCCCGAGGTGGCCGAGGTCGGCCCTTCGGTGGCGTCGGACCTGTACACGGTGGCCCGCACGCTGGCGGTGCTCACCTTCGACTTCCAGGGGTACACGACCGTCTTCGCCGACAGCCTCCCGCCGTCGGCCCACATCGAGGTCTTCCGCCAGTACGAGTCGTTCCACCGGCTGCTGATGCGGGCCACCCATCCGGACCCGGGGCGGCGGTTCGCCTCGGCCGCCGAGATGGCCGACCAGCTCACCGGCGTGCTGCGGGAGGTCGTCGCGCTCCAGTCGGGGGGGGGGGCGGCGGGGCGCGGCCCCCGCGGCGCTGGCGCGGGGCGGGGGGGGGGGCCCCCCGCGGGGGGCGGGGGGGGCGTGGGCCCGGGGGCGGGGGGGGTGGGGGGGGCGGGGGGGGGCCCGCACCCCCGCCCGGCCGGCGGGGCGGG
>NZ_JBEHZD010000456.1:0-6647 GCF_040240285.1 Streptomyces sp. HSW2009
GGGTGCGGGGCGGTGCGCCGGGCGCGGGGGCGGGCCGGGCCAGCCGGCCGGGTGGACCCACCGCTCGACGAACCGGACGTCTGCTCAGCTAGCGGAAATGCTTGCCCATCGTCCATCCCTGACCAGCAATGCATCACATCGGGTGATTCACAGCCCAAAGCTTGCAGGCGGTTGCGGACGGTTGCCAAGCTGATGCGGACTGTCCACCCCTTGGGACCTGTTGGGAGGGGCCGTGGCCTTTGGCGAGCAGCCCGCATATCTCCGCGTGGCCGGCGACCTCCGGCAGAAGATCGTCGCCGGCGACCTGCCGCCGCACACCCGTCTCCCCTCGCAGGCCCGCATCCGCGAGGAGTACGGCGTCTCCGACACGGTCGCGCTGGAGGCCCGCAAGGTGCTGATGGCCGAGGGCCTGGTGGAGGGCCGCTCAGGCTCGGGCACGTACGTGCGGGAGCGCCCGGTGCCGCGCCGCCTGATCCGTACGGGATACCGCACGGTCGCCGACTGCACCCCCTTCCGGCAGGAGCAGGCCGACGAGACGGTGCCCGGCACCTGGGAGTCGAACAGCGGCCAGGAGGAAGCCACGGCCGAGATCGCCGCGCGGCTGCTCATCGAGCCGGGCGAGCGCGTCATGCGCACCCACTACGTCTTCCGTGCCGTCGGCGAGCCCACCATGCTCTCCACCTCCTGGGAGCCGCTGTCGATCACCGGACGCACGCCGGTGCTGCTGCCCGAGGAGGGCCCGCTCGCCGGGCGGGGCGTGGTGGACCGGATGGCCGCCATCGACCTGGTGGTCGACAACGTCGTGGAGGAGGTGGGTGCCCGCCCCGGCCTCGCCGATGAGATGGCCGCCCTCGGCGGCGTCCCGGGCCACGCGGTTCTGGTCATCTCCCGTACGTATTACGCGGGCGGCCGGCCGGTGGAGACCGCCGATGTGGTGATCTCAGCGGACCGGTACCGGATCGCCTATCACCTGCCCGTCCGATGACCGCATCCGACGGCTGAGGATCGCCGCGGACGCCCGCCGGGCGGTGCGCCCGCGGCGGATGACCGCTCGTGCCGATCGTGCTATCGCCTCAGTTATGGCGATGTATGCCGGAAGGCCGCGGGCGGTTTCGGCATGCCGATCTCCGCTGGTGGCCGTCCGGTCGGTGGCCGGATGCGTACCTCTTGGTGAGAATCCGTATCCGCTGAGTGAGGGTCGGGCGTAGGCTCGGGCATATGCGGATCGTGGTTTCCCACAACAGACGGAGCAGGCGTGCCGGGGGACGGCCGGCCGGAGGAGGGGGTGCGGGATGACGGAGAGTGGCCCGGGGCCCTCGCTGCCGTGGCTGGTCGTCCGCCAGGACGACAACGGCAATCGCTACCGGGTCGGGAGGTATGCGACCAAGACGGAGGCGGAGCAGGTGGCCGACCGGCTGCATGCGCGAGGCGCCAGCCAACTCTATGTAGTAGAACGCTCCACCGCGCCCCGGCGTACCGCCTGAGCGGACGCACCGTCGAGTCGTTGCCGGACCGGCGCACCGAGCGCCACCCCGGGACGCACGACAGACAGGGCGCAGACGTAGTGCACGATGCAGGAAGTGCCGCGCTTCGCGGGGGCGTTGAGACGCCGCCCCGGACGACCGGCACCCGCACCACCGCGGCGGGCCGCAGCGCCTGACCGCTTCGCGCGCGAGCCCCGGCAACACCCCTTTCGGCCGGGCGGGCGCGCACGGCACGACCCCGCTCCACCTCGTACCGCGCGACTCACCGAGCGCGCAGGGCAGCGGTGGAACACCGTTCCCCAGCAGTTCCCCAGGCGGTTCCCCGCACGGCTCGCCCGCACGCCCCCAGGCGCGGCCGGGCCGCACCCGCCGGTGGCGACGCGCCGCGCTCGCGTCGCCGCTGGCCCCTTCGCGCTGCCCGGCGCTGCACCTGCCTGTCGTGCCCATGGCGCGTTCCCGTGGCGCGTGTGGCTGAGGGGTGGGGTGGGTGAGCGGGTGGGTAGGGTGCCGGCGTGACGATGCGTGTGGTGGTGGCCGGGGCCATCTGGGATCAGGGACGGCTGCTGGCCGCGCGCCGCAGCACCCCGCCGGAGCTGGCCGGACGTTGGGAGCTGCCCGGCGGCAAGCTCGAACCGGGTGAGCAGCCCGAACAGGCCCTGCTGCGCGAACTCCACGAGGAGTTGGGCGTCACGGTCGAACTCGGCGAGCGCGTCCCCGGCGCCTGGCCGCTCAAGCCGGGGTACGAAATGTGGGTGTGGCTGGCGCGGCTGGGCTCGGGCCGACCCGAGCCGCGCGCGGAACACGACGAGATCCGTTGGCTGGCGCCGGCCGAGGTGGACTCGGTCGACTGGCTGGAACAGGACCGCCCCGCGGTGGCCGAAGCGCTGCGCAGGCTGACGGCCTGACGAAACCCGCGGGCTGACCCCGTGCGGCTCCACCCTGTGGCTGTGGCTGTGGCTGTGAGTTGGGTTGGATTGGGTTGGGCTGATGTGCGGGGTGTGGGTGTCTCGCGAGGTTCGGTCCCGCAGTTGCCGTGGGTGGGACGGGGCACACCCCTGTCCTGTGCCGTGGGTGTGCCGGGCCGCCGGCCACGCACCCGGCGGTCGCACTGCTCTGCTCGTACGGTCCCCTTCGTGCGCCCCTTCGTACGGGCAACCCTGCCGACCCCGTACGACCCCCTTCGTGCGGGCGACCCCGCCGACCCTGACGGTCCCGGGTGTCCCTTGCCGCTCCCGGACAGTCCCGGACAGTCCCGGAGCAACCCCAAGCCGCTCCGAACCGCCCCACGCACCCGCCGGCCGCCTACCCCATCCGCGTCATCCGGGCCATCCGTGGCACAGGGGCCGGTGGGGCGATATGACGAGCCGAATATCGGGTATGTGCTGACTAACCCCGCCTAACGTGGACATTTCGGTGGGGCTCGTCGGCGTTCAGGGGAAGTGGTGGGCGTGAACGACAGCGCAGGGGCCGTGGCGTCCACGCCCGGCTTCGCCGAATGGAGCTTTCCCGCTGCGCCCGACTCCGTGCGGCAGGCCAGGGAACTGGTGCGGGAAGCGCTGGTCGACTGGGGCATCGAGGCCGTCAGTGATGTGACGGTGTTGCTGGTCAGCGAGCTGGTGACCAATTCGCTGCGGTACGCGAAGGGCCCGATCGGCGTCCGCATGTACTTCCGGCCGCTGCCCGAATCCGGCGGCCGGGCGCTGCTCGTGGAGGTGTCCGACCCGGTGGACGACCCGCCGCGGGAGCGCGCCGCCGCGCTGGAGGACGAGGGCGGGCGCGGGCTGCAACTGGTGGCCGTCGCCTCCCGCCGGTGGGGGACCCGGCGCGGCACGGTGGGCAAGACCGTCTGGTTCGAGCTGACCCTGCCGGGCCCGGGGGAGCCGGCCCGCTAGCGCGCGCCCGGCCGCCGTCGGGCCGCGCCGAGCCCCGCGCGGGCGCGCGGTCCGGAGGTTCCGCATCCGGTGACTGCCGGCCCGGCGCTTCCGGCGCCCATCGGTGCGAGAGTGGTACCCGTCACACTCCAGGGCGCACGGCGGGGCCCGGAGGGCGGACGCCGGGGCGTGAACGCCGCGCAGCGGTGGGTGAACGTTCCTGGGCCGGTGGGCGGCGCGGTGGCGCCAGCGGGCGGTGGGAGCGCTCCGGCCAGTTGTGGGGGAGGCCCGGACGGGGCGGCGTCAAGACCGGCGGGGCGGGCGCTGGGGTGGGGCGTGGGGCGCATGGAGTCGCGGATGAGCCTGTCAGGCTGGTCACGTCCGCGAACTGTCTGGTTAGAGTCAGGTCTGCCTGGTGAGGAGTCAGGCAGCAGCGGTCTGTGGAACGGCCTGGCCTGGCGCGATGAGCAGCCGGCGGGGCGTTCGACGGTGACGGGGCGGTGGCCGGTACGGCACGGCCCACCGGGGGCTGACGGGGGTCCGATGGGGGCCGTCGGAGGCCGGCGGGTTCGGACGGGCCCGTGCGACGGCTCGGTGAGCGTTCGCGATCACCCCGCCGCACGAGAGTGCGTCGAGACCGTGCTGTGATCGTGAAGGCCGTGCAGGTATGGGCCGGGGTGCTGGATACTCGGCCTCCTGGGCCGGTCCTAGCACCTGAGCCGGAGGAGACGGGCACGTGAGCGACATGCCAGCGGGGGCGGGGACGCCCGACGGGACGGAGATCGCACCGGATTCGGCACCGATGTGGCAGGGCAGCCCGCCCGGCTCCATCTACGACTACGTCCGGGTGGCCTCCTTCTCGCTCGGCCCCGACGGGCGCGTGGAGCAGTGGAGCGAACGCGCCGCCGAACTCCTCGGCGTCCCGGCCCACGAGGCGATAGGCCGCGACCCGGTGGAGGTCTTCGTCCCGCACGAGCTGCGCGAACGCGGCCACCGCAAGGTCGCCGAACTGCTCGACGGGCGCGAGTGGACCGGCCTGGTGCCCTATCTGCGACCGACCGCGGCCCATGCGGCGGGTGTGCCGGGCGCGCCCGGCTCCGCCGACGCGTTCAGCGCGGCTGGCCCTGGCGGTGCGTCCGGCGCGACTGGCTCCGCTGGCTCCGCCGGTATGCCCGGTACGGCCGGGCCCGCCAGTACGGCGCGTACGACTGGTACCGCCACCACCACGGCCCCGACCGGCCCCACCACGACGACCAGCCCAGCCCCCGGCACCACCTCCGCCGCACCGCACCACCCCGCACCGCACCACCCCGGCCAGGCCGGCCCGTACGCCGCCGCGCCGCACGGTGCGTCCTACTCCACCCCGCACTCCGCCCCGCCCGGTGTCCCGCAGCCCTGTCCCGAGCTGTCGCCCTGTCCGGACCTGGCGCCGCACGGGCTGCCCGGGCAGCGTTCGGCGGAGCACGACGCGGCGGCCGGCCCGTACGGGCTCGCCGAGATCTACCTCATGCCCACCCGCAACGAGCACGGCGAGCGCTCCGCGCTGTGCATCGCGGTCGACGTCAGCGCACTGCGCCAGATCGAGACCGACCTCGCCGCGTCGCAGGCCGTCTTCGGCCAGTCCCCGCTGGGCTTCTTCTTCGCCGACCAGGACCTGCGGCTGATGCGGGTCAACGAGTGCTTCGCCCGCGCCTTCGGCCGCCCCGTCGCCTGGCACCGCGGGCGCACCCCGTACGACTTCCTGCCGCGCGCCGAGGCCGACCGGTTCAGCGCCTCGCTGCGCCGGGTGATCGAGACCGGTACGCCGGTGACCGGGATGCAGATCGTCGGCTCGCGGTTCGGGGAGACCGAGCGGCAGCGCTGGCAGGTCTCCTTCTACCGGCTGCACGGCGGCTCCGGGCGGCCCATCGGCGTCGCCGGCCTGGTCATCGACATCACCGGGCGGCGCAGGGCCGAACAGGAGGCCGCCGGGGTACGGCGCAACCTGGCGCTGCTCAACGAGGCCGGCGCCCGCATCGGCACCTCGCTCGACCTGGAGACCACCGCCCGCGAACTGCTGGCCGTCGCCGTGCCCCAGTTCTGCGACCTGGCATCGGTCGACCTCTACCAGGGGCTGCTCGCCGGCGACGAGGCGCCGCCCGAGCTGTGGACGGCGCGCGGCACGGGACGCAAGCGCGAGCCGGGCAAGGGCAGCGCCCAGTTGCGCCGGGTGGCCTTCGCCAGCGCCGTCTCCGCAGGCCCCGTCCCGCTCTCCGGCTACCCCGACCCGGACGCCGGCCCCGACGACCTGGCCGGCCCCGTCGACCTCGGCATTCCGGGCGCCGGCAGCCCGATCGGCGTCTCCGGCACGGTCAGCGGCCAGGCCGGCGCCCCCGGGACCGCGGCGGCGGGCCGGGCCGACCGGGCCGAGAAGCAGGACGAGACCGGCGGCGCGTTCGGTCCGTACGGCCCCGGCAGCGGGCGGGCCCACGCGCCCTACGGCGGGCGGGCGCGCGGCACCGGGCGGCGCCCCGTCCAGGTCGGCGAGGTGCACCGGTACCCGCCGCACTCGCCGTGCGCCACCGCGCTCAGCACCGCCCAGGTGCGGGTCATCCCCGGCCGGGACAGCAGCGCGGACCCCGACGGCGGCTCGGAGTTTGGCGCGCTGGTGCAGTCGACGCTGGCGGTGCCGATGGTCGCCAGGGACACCGTGGTGGGGCTCGCGCAGTTCTCCCGTACGAAGGGCAGCGAGCCGTTCGGGGAGCGGGACACCGCGCTCGCCGTCGAACTGGCCGCCCGCGCCGCCGTCTCCATCGACAACGCCCGGCTCTACCGCCGCGAGCACGAGCGCGCCCTCATCCTCCAGCGCAGCTTGCTGCCGCCGGGCGACCCGGAGGCCGCCGGGCTCGACATCGCCTGCCGCTATCTGCCGGGCAGCGAGGCCACCGAGGTCGGCGGCGACTGGTTCGACGTCATCGAACTGCCCGGCCACCGCACCGCCCTGGTGGTCGGCGACGTGATGGGACGCGGGCTGCGCGCCGCCGTCGCGATGGGCGAACTGCGCACCGCCGTACGGACGTTGGCCATGCTCGACCTGGAGCCGGCCGAGGTGATGACCGCGCTCGACGAGATCGCCCACGGCCTCGGCGCGCCCGGCAGCACCCGGGCCGCCAGCCGCAACGGCCGGCCGGGCCCCGCCAGGGTCGGCCGCGGCCCCCGCCCCCCGGGCGCCCCCCGCGGCTCCGCCCGGTGCGCGATATACCAGGCCCCCAGCGTGTACCCGGGGTACCGCCCCGGCACCCCGCCCGGGCCC
>NZ_JBEHZD010000457.1:0-6659 GCF_040240285.1 Streptomyces sp. HSW2009
CCGCCGCCGCGGCCCCCGACACCGCGGGCATCACCCGGGCGCTCAAGGACGCCCTCGCGAACGGCGCCCCCGGCGCCATGGCCCGCTACGCCGGGCCCGACGGCGTCCAGATCCGTACCGAGGGCGTGCAGAACCGCGCCACCGGCGCGGCCATGGACCCCCGTTCGCGCTTCCGCATCGGCAGCATCACCAAGACGTTCTCGTCCGTGGTGCTGTTGCAGCTCGTCTCCGAGGGCAAGCTGCGCCTGGACGAGCCCGTGAACACCTATCTGCCGGGGCTGCTGCCCGACGACCGCATCACGGTGCGTCACCTGCTGACCCACCGAAGCGGCCTCTCGGACTACACGAACGCGATGTTCGCGAAGACCATCCCCGGGTTCGAGGCCGTGCGCAACCGCGTCTTCAGCTACCGCGAGCTCGTCAAGCTGTCCCTGGACGAGCCGCGCACGGGCCAGCCCGGCGCCGCCTACCAGTACTCCAACACCAACTTCGTCGTGGTCGGCATGCTGATCGAGAAGGCGACCGGCAACCCGGTGGCGAAGGAGTACGACCGGCGGATCATCAAGCCGCTGAAGCTGAAGAACACCTCGTACGTGCACCCGGCGAAGGCCATCAAGGGCCCGCACGTGCGCGGCTACCTGCACCCCGACGAGGCGGGCGCGCCGCTGGTCGACTCGACCGAGCAGACCGCGTCCTGGGCGCAGTCCGCGGGCGCGATCATCTCCAACGCGGCCGACCTCAACACCTTCACCTCGGCCCTGCTGCGCGGCCGGCTGCTGCGGCCGGCCATGCAGCAGGAGATGCTGAAGGCGACTCCGGTCGACGCGGCCAAGACCCGGTTCTACGGTCTGGGGCTGCGCCGCTACGACCTGTCGTGCGGCACCTCCATCTACGGCCACACCGGCACCGTGCAGGGCTTCTACTCGTACGCCTTCTCCACCAAGGACGGCAAGCGGAGCCTGTCCGCGGTGGCGAACACCTCGAACCACGGGGCGGCCAACACGGCGCTCGGCGGCACGCTTGAGGCGGCGTTCTGCGGCAAGAAGCCGGCGCTGAAGCGCTCCGGGGTGCCGACCTTCAAGGCCGATGCCGACCTTCCCGAGAACCGCTAGGCAACACCGCACTCCCCTGGCGCCCCGCCGCCCGGGCCCGGCGCCGTGACCCGGCGCCGGCACCAGCGCCCGAGCGGCGTGGCACCAGACAGGGCCGGAACGGTCTCCCCGTTCCGGCCCTGTCGTCGTCCCGGCCCCGGGCGCCGGTGCACAGGCCCGGGCGCAGCGGTCCGATCCCGGAGGCGCGGAGCGTCCCACCCGGCTCGGTACGACCCCCTCGTGCGCGCTGTGAACTTTCGTACACGGTGCGAACGCGGCCTGGTACGGCCCGTCGTGTCCGAAACCGGCAAAGCCCGACGTCCGTCCTGGGAAAGACGGGCGCCCGTCGACCGCGGTTCACTTCGGCCACCAACGAGCGAAGTGGAGCCGATCATGCCCGAGGAAGCAACCGGCGAGTTCTGGAAGAACCTCAAGCCGATCCAGAACTCCTTCAAGCCCGACGCCCTGCCCGAGGTCTACCTCTCGCAGGTGGCCACCGACGACGACCGGTACTACGTGCCGTTCACCGAGACCGTCGGCTCCCGGCCGCTGTGGATCAACGTCAAGGACAACTCCTGGGCCGACATCTTGCGCGCCAAGGAGGCAGGGCTGGTCAACCGGCACTACCACCCGCACGAGGTGTTCGCGTACACCATCTCCGGGAAGTGGGGCTATCTGGAGCGGCCGTGGACGGCGAGCGCCGGCGACTTCGTGTACGAGGCGCCGGGCGAGGGGCACACCCTGGTGGCCTACGACAGCGACGAGCCGATGAAGGCGTTCTTCATCGTCAAGGGTCCGCTGATCTGGCTGGACGAGAACGGTGAGACGGCCGGGTTCTTCGACGTCCACGACTACATCGAGATGTGCCGCGCGCACTACGAAAAGGTCGGCATCGGTGCCGACTACGTCAACTCGCTGTTCCGGTGACCCCGGTCCCACCGAGCGATCCGAGGTCACGATGACCGATTCGCGTACGCGTCCCGGGGTGGACCTGGCCCCGCCCCGGGACGCAGAAGCCCTGCGCTATGAGAACCGGCTGCTGCTCGTACTCTTCCTCTCCTTCGGTTTCGTCTTCTTCGACCGCCAGGCGCTGGCCTTCCTCGCCCCCTTCATCGACGACGAATTCGGCCTGTCCCACACGGAGTTGGGCGTCCTGTCCGGGGCGTTGGCGTTCACCTGGGCGCTGTCGGGGATGGTGATCGGACGCGTCTCGGACCGGCTCGGGCGGCGCAAGCCGCTGCTGATCGGTGCGGTCGTGCTGTTCTCCGTCTTCTCCGCGGTGGGCGGGTTGATGGCCGGCTTCGTCGGTCTGCTGGCCGCCCGCGCGCTGATGGGGGTGGCCGAGGGCGCGGTGTTGCCGCTCTCCCAGTCGCTGATGGTCGAGGCGTCCCAGGAACACCGCCGGGGCCTGAACATGGGGCTGTTGCAGGGTTCGGCGGCCGGGCTGCTCGGTGGCATCGCCGCACCGCTGGTCGTGGTGTGGGTGGCCGAGCAGTTCGGCTGGCGAACGGTGCTTCTCCTGACGATCGTGCCGGGACTGCTGATCGCCGTCTGGATGGCGAAGTGGGTGCGCGAGACGCCGCCCGGAGTGGTGCCCGCAGTACGCGGCCCGGCCGCGCAGGAGTCGGGCGCCGCGGGTACGACGTCGGTGCGGGAGGTGGTGCGGCACCGCAACATCGTGCTGTGCACGCTGGCCGCCTGCTGCTACCTGACCTGGTTCGTCGTCCTCATCACCTTCACGCCCGTCTATCTGGAGGACGTGAAGGGTTACTCCTCGGGCACGATGAGCGGCGTCATGACGTGCTTCGGGGTGGCCTGGGTGCTGTGGGGGTTCCTGATCCCGGCGATCTCCGACCGGATCGGCCGGCGCACCACGATGGTGGTCTTCACCTCGATCGCGGTGCTCTGCCCGCTGGCGGTCGTCTTCATCTCGCATCCGCTGGTGCTCGGCCCCGCCATCGTCCTCAGCTACACCGGGCTCGGCTGCTTCACCCTGATCATGGCCACCATTCCGGCCGAGACGGTCTCCCGTACCGCGCTGGCCACCTCGCTCGGCCTGGTGATGGGCGTCGGCGAACTGACCGGCGGCGTCATCGCACCGCTGGCCGCCGGCTGGGCGTCCGACACCTGGGGGCTTGAGACGGCCATGTACATCGCCGCCGGCGGCGCGATCCTCGTCGTCCTCCTCTCGCTCGGCCTGCGCGAGACCGCCCCGCGCGTCCTGCAACGCCGCGCCGGGCGCACCACCCCCCCCACCACCACTACGGCAGGAGCGAGCACATGAGGGCGGCCATCTGGTACGGGGCCAAGGACGTACGCGTCGAGGAGGCGCCGGTGCCGACGCCCGGGCCCGACGAGGTGCTGGTCGAGGTGGCGTACTGCGGGATCTGCGGCAGCGACCTGCACGAGTACGCGGACGGGCCGCACGCCATCCCCACCCACACCCCCCACCCGGCATCGGGCGTCAGCGCGCCGCTCACCCTCGGCCACGAGTTCTGCGGCACGGTGGCCGCGCTGGGCTCGGCCGTGGACGGCCTGGCGGTGGGTGACCCGGTGGCGATCGAGCCGAACTACCGCTGCGGCCGGTGCGCCCAGTGCCGGGCCGGCGACTACCACATCTGCGAACACTTCGGCTTCGCCGGGCTGATGGGCAACGGCGGGTTGGCCGAGTACGTGGCGGTGCCGCGCTACATGGTGCACCCGCTGCCCGCCGGCGTAACCCTGGAGCAGGCCGCGCTCTTCGAGCCCGCTTCGGTGGCGCTGCACGCGCTGCGCCGGGCCGAGCCGCTGGACGGGACGATGGCGGTGGTGGGGCTGGGTCCGATCGGGTTGCTCGCGGTGCGACTGGCGGCCGAGCGCGGGGTGCCGCGGATCATCGCCGTCGATGTGTCACCGGCCAGGTTGGAGATCGCGGCCAGGTTCGGCGCCACCGATCTCGTCGACGCCGGCGATGGTCAAGCTGCCGAGCACATAAGGGAGTTGACCGACGGGGTCGGCGTCGACGTGGCGTTCGAGGTGGTGGGTTCACAGGCCGCTGTCGACACCTGTCTGGCCGCGAGTCGGCGCGGTGGTCGGGTCATCATGGTCGGGTTGGCGCAGCAGCTACGCCTCGATGCGTTTGCGCTGGTCAACAACGAGCAGTCGATCATCGCCAGCGTCGGCTACCGCGACACCTACCCCGAGCTGATCCGCCTGGTCGCGGAGTGCGGGGTGGACCTGTGGCCCGTGGTGACCTCCACGGTGGCCCTCGACGAGGTGGTGGCGCACGGCTTCGACGCGCTGCTTGCGGGCGGCGGCGAGGAGATCAAGGTGCTGGTGCGGCCGGGCCGGGCCGCCGCAAGGGCCGGGGACCGAGCGGTGGGGGCCGGGCGGTGAGCGGCTTCGTCTGCCCGGACGCGTTCGCCGGCGCCAGCGTCGTGGTCACCGGGGGCACCTCCGGCATCGGCGCCGCGACGGCCCTGCTCTGTGCGGAACTCGGTGCGCAGGTGCACGTGCTCGGGCTGGCCCCGGCCGACCCCGACGGGTTGCCCCGGCACGAGCGGGTGCGCATCGTCGAGCAGGACGTCACCGACCGTGCCGGGCTGACCCGGCAGATCCACGCCGTGGGCCGCATCGACCACCTGGTCACCTGTGCCGGGGTGAGCCGGGACCGCGACGAGTACGACCCCGCCGCCTGGGACCAGGTGCTGGCGGTCAACCTGACCGCGACCATGGTGGCCTGTCAGGCTGCGTATCCGGCGCTGGCCAGCGATGGCGGCAGCATCGTCACCGTGTCGTCGATGTTCGGCTTCTTCGGCAGCCGGGACCGGCCCGCCTACAGTGCCAGCAAGGGTGGCATCGCCCAGTTGACGCGCTCGCTGGCCGCCGAGTACGCGGCCGACGGGATACGGGTCAACGCGGTCGCCCCCGGCTTCGTCACCACGCCGCTCGCCCGGGGTGTGCTCGACGATCCGGACGCCTCCCGGGCCGTGCTCGCCCGGGTCCCGCTCGGCCGGTTCGGGCGGCCCCGCGAGGTCGCCACGGCCATCGCGTTCCTGTGCTCGCCGGCCGCCGCGTACGTGAACGGGGCGATCCTCCCGGTCGACGGTGGCTATCTGTCGGTGTGATGCGCCGTCTTCGCCCTCCCGCGACCACTCGGCGTCGCGGCGATACCGAGGTACGCTGCGCCTGCCTGGACCCATCGGGCAGGCGCGCGCCCGTTCGGGCCGGCGCCGCCCCGGTGGTGTCACACCCGCGGGGGGCGGGGGGCGCCCGCAGGTGGCGGTGCGTCCCGGCCGTGGCCGGGCCCGGCGGACTCCGCCCGGGTCGGTCCACCGCGGGTACCCGGATCGGCAAGGAGGCCAGATGACCGCAGACCCCGCCCCCGCCCCCGCCGTCTCGCACGTCTCCACGCGGTCCGTCGACCCCGCGGACCGGGTCGACTTCTGGGAGGACTACAACCGCAGGGCCCTGGTCGGCCTGACCTGCTCGCCCTACTCCGAGCAAGGGTTGCTGGCCTCACAGACCAATGTGTCGCTGCGGGGCCTGCGGCTGGCCGAGATCGCGGGCAACGAGCACGTCATCGAGCGCACGCCGCGCACCTGCCGGGCGCTGCCCAAGGAGTCGGTGTTCGCCACCTTGCTCACGGCCGGCGAGGCGGTGTTCTTCCACGCGGGCGGCTGCCTTTCGGTGCGCGCTGGCGATCTGGTGCTGTACGACACGCGCCGCTCGTATCTGTTCGGCTTCCCCTCCACCATGCGCCAGCTCCTGGTGGACATTCCCGGTGAGGTGTTCGCCGAGCGGTGTCTGGCCGGCGGGGTCGCGGCTCCGATGCTGTTCGGCGGGGACTCGGCGACGGAGGGCGTGTTGGTCTCCACGCTGCGGTCGGTGCTGGCCGACTGGGCCCGCGGCTGTGGCTCCGGCGACCCGGCGCGTACCGAGGCGACGGTGTTGGACCTGGTCAGGTCGCTGGCGGCGGCGCGCATGGGGGACCGCTCGGAGCCGCCGACCAGGCCGTCCCAGTTGGCGGTGGCGCAGGAGTACGTGGTGCGGCACCTGTCCGATCCGCGGCTCTGTGCCGAGCAGGTCGCGGAGGCGGTCGGGGTGTCCACCCGGCATCTGAGTCGGATCTTCACGCCCGCGGGGGTGAGCCCGTCGCGCTACATCCTGGAGCAGCGGCTGGCGAAGGCGCGCGAGCAGCTCGGGGACCCGCAGGCCCGGCATCTGACGGTCGCCGAGGTCGCGCACCGGTGGGGGTTCGCCAGCCAGGCGCACTTCACCCGGGTCTTCCGGGACCGCTTCGGGCAGACCCCTGGCGAGGCGCGCCCCGTACCGGCCCGGTCCGGGCAGCGGCGGCGCGGCACCCCCATGGGTTAGGGGCGGCCGGTTCCGCCCTCGATGGCCTTCGGCCTCGGCGGCGGTGGGATCGCCGGCCGGTCACCGGCCATGGGCCAGGCACCCACCAGGTAGTTGATCTTGCTGGGGTGGGGGGGGGGGGGGCGGGGCGCCCCCCCCCGACCGCGGTTCGCTCTCCTTTATGTGCTGCCTGGTGGTCTGTCTGGAGAGGGTAATCGGCTAATAAATGGGCGA
>NZ_JBEHZD010000458.1:0-6651 GCF_040240285.1 Streptomyces sp. HSW2009
GATCTCGGTGGCGGCCTCCTGGTGGGACTTGCTGGAGGCTTCCCAGCGGCCCTGGGGCGGGGGGGCGGGGGGGGGCGACGGGGGGCGCGGGGGGGGGGGGGGGTGGGGTGGGGCGGGGGGGGGGCGGGGGGGCGCCGGCGGGGGGAGGCGGGGGCGTGCGGGCGGTTCTGGGCAGGGCCCGGGCGGTGGCCGTGACGACCACCGCGACCAGGATGACCAGCGGAACCGGCGCCTTGAGCCGCCAGGCGACCAGCGCCGCGGCGAAGCCGGTCAGCCGGGCGTCCAGGGTGAGCCCGCCGCCCGCGGGTGCGCCGAGCAGTTGGGTCACCACGAGCACCGCGAGCAGGGCCGGCGTCAGGTACTCCACGAAGCGCGGGAACCAGGCGGGCAGCGCACGGCCCCCCCATCACCAGCGAGCCGGCGCCCTTGAGCAGGAAGGTGGTGAGCACCAGGGCGCCGAGGGCGAGCCAGGTCGGGTCGGTCATCGGGCCCTCCAGGTGGACGCCACGGCGACCAGGCAGGCGACGGCGATGGCCGTATCGGGCAGCCCGACGCCGGTGAGCAGCAGTGCGCCGCCGGCCGCGACCAGCGCGGCGCCGCGCCGGGGTGCGGTGCCCAGGTGCGGGGCGAGGAGGAGGAAGAAGAGGACCGGCGAGACCGCGTCGAGGCCGAACCGGTGGATGTCCACGGCCGTGACCGGGCCGAGCGCGCCGGCCAGCGTCCCGGCCACCCAGCCGAGCCAGAGCACGGCGCCGGAGGCGAGCAGCCGCACCCGGTCGAAGCGGCCGTCGGCGTCGGCGGCGATGGCCCAGGACTCCTCGATCACCAACTGTGCCTCCACCGCCCGCCGGGCCCGACCGCCGCGCAGCGCGGGCAGGATGGCGAACCCCATGACCAGATAGCGCAGGTTGAGCAGGGTGCCGGCGACGGCGGCTGCCACCCAGCCGCCACCACCGGCGAGCACCGAGACGGCGGCGAACTGCGCGGAGCCGACGAAGACCAGCCCCGACATGCCGCCGGCGGCCAGCGCGGAGAACCCCGCCCCCTTGGCCAGCACCCCGAACGAGACGCCGAAGGCGAAGAGCGCCACCGTGAAGGGCAGCGCCGCCCGGCCCCCGGCCAGGTAGGCGGCCCGCCGACCGGACGCCGGCGGGTGTCCGGGGGTCGGGCCCGGTGCGGAGCCCTGTGCGGCAGCCGGGCCGGAGCGCGCGGCGGGACCGGCGGCCGGCGGGGCGGCCGGGACCGGCGTGCGGTCGGCGGCCGATGTGTGGTCGACAGCCGGTGTGCGGTCGGTGCCCGGCGCGCGGTGGGGCGGTCGCGCCGGGCCGTGCACCGGGCCGCGCTCCGGTCCCGGTTCAGGAGACGGAGCGGGGCCGCTCACCGGGATGCGCTCCCGCTCCCGGCGCCCGGCCGCCGCGGGCCGCCCCTCACGTGGCGAATCCCCGCTCCGCGTACGGGTATCCCGCCAGTTCGTTGGTGCTGACCGAGTCGTCGCGGCGGGACGCGTAGTAGATGCGGACCTCGTCGATCAGGCCCGCCTCGTCGAAGCGGTAGACCTCCACGCCGCGCAGTACGCGGTCGAGCCGGGGTTTGAAGCTGGTCCACTCGCAGACTGCGGTGCCGGTCTGCTCGTCCGCGTAGACGCCGTCCACCGTCCAGGACGTGCCGTTGGCCCGTACGTCCACGCCCCAGCGTTCGGCCACGTCGTCGATGCCGTGGATGGGCCCCGGCATGCCGTTGGCCAGATAGTGCACCACGTCGTCGGACAGGCAGCGGGCGAAGAGTTCGCGGTCCAGCGTGTTGCACGCCTCGAAGTACTGACGGACGGCCCTCTCCATGTGGTCCCTGGTCAGTGCGGCCCGGTCTGGTTGGGGGGAAGTCATGTCTCTCCCGGTACGAAGGGGGGCGGGCGGAGGGAGTGCGGATCGGTGGCGCAGCGGCCGGCGTGCTCGCGTACGCACGGGACGGGAGTGGTACGGAGCGGCGCGGGGTCGGTCGTGCGGGGAGCGGCCCCGGGCTCCGGTGCGGGCCCGCGGTGAACACGGCTGCGGCCCGGGCGCGGGACGTGCGGGGATAGCGAAACCGACGGGCGGGGTGCGGGGGTACGCGAGCAGGAGATGCCGTGCCTGATGCCGGTATCGGGGCTGGTCAGGGCAGTGATCCGATTCCGGAGCGCGCTCACGCTATCGCGGTGCGTCATGGCTGTCGAGGATGCCTCGGCGCGCCGAACACGACGGCGCCAGCCACCCGTTCGACCGGTGTCCGGTGGTGAACGGGCGGCTGGCGTGGTGGCCGGCGTGCGGATCGGGCGGCGGTGGCCGGCCGGGGTCAGCGGGCGCGCTGGGCCAGCCGCATCAGGTGGTCGGCGAGCGCCTGCCCGCCCTGGGGATCGCGGCTGATCAACAGCAGCGTGTCGTCGCCGGCGATGGTGCCGATGATGTCGTGCACCTCGGCCGTGTCGATGGCCGAGGCGAAGAACTGGGCCGCGCCCGGCGGGGTGCGCAGCACGACGAGGTTGGCCGACGCCTCCGCCGAGATGAGCAGTTCGCCCGCGAGCCGGGCCATCCGGCCCTCGCTCGCCGACTCGCCGAGCGGGGCCCGTGGCGTACGGTCGCCGCCCTCGCTGGGCACCGCGTAGATCAGCTCACCACCGGTGTTGCGGATCTTCACGGCGCCCAGCTCGTCCAGGTCGCGCGAGAGCGTGGCCTGGGTGACGGTGAGCCCGTCATCGGCGAGCAGCTTGGCGAGCTGACTCTGCGAGCGGACCGGGTGCCGGCTCAGGATGTCCACGATCCTGCGGTGGCGGGCGGTGCGGGTCTGCGGCACGGCAGGCCCGGCGGGCGGCTGCTCGGGGCCGGTCGCCTCGTTGTCCTGCGCCTCGGTCATCGTCTGTCAGTCTCCGGCTCGTCGTTCCCCGCCGGACGTGGTGGTCCGTCAGGGCGCGGGTACCCCGTCCAGGACGGCGGGCAGCGCCCGGAGGAGAGCGTCGACCTCATCGGCCGTCACGATGAGCGGCGGCGCGAGCCGGATCACATCCGGTGCGACGGCGTTCACCAGGAACCCGGCGTCCTGAGCCGCCTGCTGCACCCGCTGCGCGAGCGGCTCGTGCAGCACGATACCCAGCAGCAGGCCCGCGCCACGGACCTGGGCGACGGCCGGGTGCTCCAGCGCCTCGATTCCCGCCCGCAGCCGCTGCCCCGTCTGCTGCACGTGGGCGAGCAGCCCATCGGCCTCGATGGTCTCCAGTACGGCGAGGGCGGCGGCGCAACTGATCGGGTTGCCGCCGAAGGTGGAGCCGTGCTGGCCGGGGGTGAGCAGGTCGGCCGCGGCGCCGAAGGCGAGGGTGGCGCCGATGGGCAGGCCGCCGCCGAGGCCCTTGGCGAGGGTGATGACGTCGGGCTGGACGCCCTGGGCCGCGCAGGCGAGCCAGTGGCCGGTGCGGCCGATGCCGGTCTGGATCTCGTCCACGACCAGCAGGGTGCCGGTGGCCCGGGTGATCTCGCGGGCTGCGGCCAGGTATCCGGCCGGCGGCACGACCACGCCGTTCTCGCCCTGGACGGGCTCGATGATCACCAGCGCGGTGTCGGTGGTGACGGCGGCGCGCAGCGCGTCGGCGTCCCCGTACGGCACGTGGCTGACGTCGCCGGGCAGCGGCAGGAAGGGCTGCTGCTTGGCGGGCTGGCCGGTGAGGGCGAGGGCGCCCATGGTGCGGCCGTGGAAGCCGCCGGTGGTGGCGACCAGGTGGCTGCGGCCGGTGCGCCGGCCGATCTTGAAGGCGGCTTCGACGGCCTCGGTGCCCGAGTTGCTGAAGTAGACCCGGCCCGGCTGCTCGAAGGCGAAGAGCCGGAGCAGCCGCTCGGCGAGGGCGACGGGCGGTTCGGCGACGAAGAGGTTGGAGACGTGGCCGAGGGTGGCGACCTGGTCGGTGACGGCGCGTACGACGGCCGGGTGGGCGTGGCCGAGGGCGTTGACCGCGATGCCGCCGACGAAGTCCAGGTACTCCTTGCCGTCGGCGTCCCACAGGCGGGAGCCGCTGCCGCGGGTGAGGGCGACGGCGGGGGTGCCGTAGTTGTCCATCAGCGCACCTTGCCAGCGCTTGGTCAGGACGGAGTTGCTCATTTCTGCTCCTCGTCCGGCACGACCATGGTGCCGATTCCCTCGTCGGTGAAGATTTCCAGCAGGATGGAGTGCGGTACCCGGCCGTCGATGACCCGGGCGGTGGTGACGCCGCCGCGCACCGCGTGCAGACAGCCCTCCATCTTGGGCACCATGCCGCTGGCCAGCTCCGGGAGGAGCCGTTCCAGTTCGGAGGCGGTGAGTTGGCTGATCACCTCGTCGCTGTTGGGCCAGTCCGCGTACAGGCCCTCGACGTCGGTGAGCACCATCAGCGTCTCGGCGCCGAGCGCCGCGGCGAGCGCGGCGGCTGCGGTGTCGGCGTTGACGTTGAAGACGCCGCCGGCGGGGCCGTCGGCCGGGTCGCCGCTGCGGGCGATGGAGGAGATGACCGGGATGCGGCCGTCGTCGAGCAGGGCCCTGATGGCGCCCACGTCTATCCGGGTGATGTCGCCGACCCGGCCGAGGTCGACCTGTTCGCCGTCGATCGTGGCGTACCGCTTGGTCGCGGTCATGGTGTGCGCGTCCTCGCCGGTCATGCCGACGGCGAACGGCCCGTGCTGGTTGAGCAGCCCGACCAGGTCGCGCTGCACCTGCCCGGCGAGGACCATGCGGACGACGTCCATCGCCTCGGGCGTGGTGACCCGCAGCCCCGCCTTGAACTCCGACTCCAGGCCGAGCCGGTCGAGTTGGGCGCTGATCTGCGGGCCGCCGCCGTGCACGACGACGGGGCGCAGCCCGGCGTGCCGCAGGAAGACGACGTCCTGCGCGAAGGCGGCCTTCAGGTCCTGGTCGACCATGGCGTTGCCGCCGAACTTGATGACGACGCACTTGCCGTGGTGCCGGGTCAGCCAGGGCAGCGCCTCGATCAGCGTGCGGGCCTTGGGCAGTGCGGTGTGCCTGCGGGTCGGCGTGCCGGCGGCGGCTGCGGCTGCCGGCTGCGTCGGCAGGTCGGGGTGCGGCTCGGCGGCGGGCTGGGCCGGCTGGCCGGGGGTGGGCTGCACCGGCTGGGAGGTGGGGGTCGTATTGCTCATGAGGAGTACGCGCTGTTCTCGTGGACGTAGTCGGCGGTCAGGTCGTTGGTCCACAGGACCGCGGATTCGGTGCCGGTGGCCAGGTCTGCGGTGATGGTCACCTCGCGGTAGCGCATGTCGACCAAGTCGCGGTCGTCGCCGATGGAGCCGGCCTTGCAGACCCAGACGCCGTTGATGGCCACGTTCAGCCGGTCGGGCTCGAAGGCCGCTGACGTGGTGCCGATGGCGGCGAGCACCCGGCCCCAGTTGGGGTCCTCGCCGTGGATGGCGCACTTGAGGAGGTTGTTGCGGGCGATGGAGCGGCCGACGGTGACGGCGTCCTCCTCGCTGGCCGCGCCGACGACCTCGATGCGGATGTCCTTGGAGGCGCCTTCGGCGTCGCGGACCAGTTGCTGGGCGAGGTCGGCGCAGACGGTGCGGACGGCCTCGGCGAACGCGGCCGGGGCGGGGGCGGTGCCCGAGGCGCCGGAGGCGAGCAGCAGCACCGTGTCGTTGGTGGACATGGCGCCGTCGGAGTCGACGCGGTCGAAGGTGGTGCGGGTGGCGGCGCGCAGCGCCGTGTCCAGCACGTCGGCGTCCACGTCGGCGTCGGTGGTGAGCACGACGAGCATGGTGGCCAGGCCGGGGGCGAGCATGCCGGCGCCCTTGGCCATGCCGCCGACGGTCCAGGTGCCCTGGCCGGTGGCGGGGGCCGGGGTGCCCGCGGGTTCGACGTGCGCGGTGTCGGTGCTGCGGACGACGGCGGTCTTGTGCACCGTGTCGGTGGTCTTGATGGCGACGGCGGCCTGCTCGCCGCCGTCCGCGGTGAGCGCGGCTGCGGCCTGCTCCACGCCGGGGAGCAGCTTGTCCATGGGCAGCCGCACGCCGATCAGCCCGGTGGAGGCGACGGCGACCTCGCCGGCGCTGTGGCCGAGCACCGCGGCGACCTTCTCGGCGGTGGCGTGGGTGTCCTGGAACCCGAGCGGCCCGGTGCAGGCGTTGGCACCGCCGGAGTTGAGGACGACGGCGGAAACGGTTCGCCCGGCGATGACCTGCTCGGACCAGAGCACGGGTGCCGCCTTGACGCGGTTGCTGGTGAAGACGCCGGCCGCGGCCAGGCGGGGTCCCTGGTTGACCACGAGGGCCAGATCGGGCTTGCCGTTCTCCTTGAGCCCGGCGGCGATGCCCGCCGCGGTGAATCCCTGTGCTGCCGTGACGCTCACTGTGCTGCTCCGTTCACTGTGCTGCTCCGTTCGCTTCCATCGGGGCGACGGCGGCTGCCGCGCGGAGAGGGGGTCACCGGGCCCGCGGTTGCGGCCGGCGGCGTGCGGGGCGACGCGCCCGGGGCGCGGCGTGCCCGCGGGGGTACGGGGCGCGGCTGGGGCCTGGGCCGCTGGTGGGGCTGGGGCTGCTGGTGAAGCTGGGGTTGAGGCTGCTGCTGGTGCCTTTGGCCGTGCGGCGCGGGGCGCGCGAGGTGGCCGGGCCGGCGGGCCCCGCGCCCGCCCCTGCGTACGGGGCCGGGTCC
>NZ_JBEHZD010000459.1:0-6604 GCF_040240285.1 Streptomyces sp. HSW2009
CCACGGCGGCCGGGCCCCCGGCGCCGCTCGCCGGCGGCGGCTGCGCCAACTCGGCGGCGGCCGGGGCCGCGGACGCGGCCCCCGGCGGCGCGGCGGCGGCCGGGGCCGCCGTGGCCAGCAGCGCCGTACGGTCCTGCGCGGCCTGTGCCAACACCGCGGCCAACGGCGGGAACTCCGCGTCGGCGCTGCCCACGTAGCCCACCCGGGCATCGAGGCCGGGCAGCTCGGAGCGGGCGATGCTCACCACCTCGTCGACCAACGCACGCGTGGCGGAGTGGGGAGTTCCGGGCACGGCGAGCACCAGCGGCGGCGCACCGATGGGGGCCGCGGCCGGCTCCGGCCTCCGGTGCCGTCCGGACTGGCGCGGGCGTGGCATTCGTACGGGCAGGCCGGGCGCCGGCCCTGTGGGGGAACTCATGGCGCCGCATGTTAGCCGCTTCCCGACCGGCGCCGTTCGGCTGGGTGTAACTAGGTCGAATCCATCCCGTTTTATCCGGTGTTTTTGGTGAGGTATGACGCACCGTCCGCTACCGCACCGTGGTGACCGGAAGGTGCCGTTAGCGGGTCGCCGGCGCAGCGCCCGTACCCCCTCGCGGCTACAGCACCTGGAGCAGGGCGTCGTCCACCGGTAGTCGTAGCGCGTCCGCGGCCAGCGCCGATGCCACGCCGAGCGCCCCGGCCAGCGGGTCGCCGGCCGCCTCCACCACCGGCACGCCGGGCAGCCGCCGCGCCAACTGCGCGCGTACCGGGTCGAGCAGTACGGCCCCCATCCGAAACAGCCCGCCGGTCAGCGCGACCGGCCGCTCAGCGGGTACGGGGCGGGCCTCGCCCGCGGCGTCCGCCGTGCGGTGCGTCCGGTCGTCGGCGCCCGCCACCGGCAGGTTCCGGGGTGCGCGCGCATCGTCGGTGGAACGGTCGGCGGCGGTGTCCGGATGGGCCGCCTGCGCCGCGCGGGCGATGTGGTCGGCCGCCTCGCGCAGGATGTCGGCGGCCACCGGGCACGCGGTGGCGCAGCGGCCGACCTCGGGCGCGAAGGAGGCCAGTACGGCGGGCCGATCGGGGCGCGGGTACAACAGCCCGGGCAGTTCGGCGGGTGGCCCGAAGACCGCGGTGAGCCGGGCCAGCAGCGCGGCGGAGCCGCCTGCGCGCCCGTCGTGCGCCCGTAGCGCGGCTTCCAGGCCCGCCCGCCCGATCCACGCCCCGCTGCCGCAGTCGCCCAGCAGATGGCCCCAGCCGTCCACCCGCCGCCAGGAGGCGCGCGGGCCGTCGGCCGGTCCGGTGCCCAGTGCGATCAGTCCGGTGCCGGCGGCCACCACGGCGCCCGGCCGCTGGCCGAGCGCGCCTGCGTACGCCGTGACGCCGTCGGCCGCGAGGGCCAGCCGTTCCAGGCCGACGGCGTCGGCGAGTGCGCCAGGTAGCTGGGCCCGCAGGTCGTCGCCGAGGGTCGCCATGCCCGCCGCGCCGACACAGCCGGCGCTGACCCGCACGGCGCCGGCCTCGCGGACCAGTCGCTCGATGGCGGGCAGTACCTGGCCGAGCAGGTCCGCCGCGTCGATGCCGCGCGCGCCGGTCCGTACCGGGCGCGGCGACTGCCAGGTCAGCGGGGTGCCGGCGGGCCGGCCGCGGGGGTCGACGGGGCCGAGCGCGATGCGCAGGCCCGAGCCGCCGGAGTCGATGCCCAGGGCGAAGACGCCGGCCCGGGCTGCTGGAGCCGCGGGGGCCGGGGAGGGTCGGCCGGCCGGGGCCCGCGCCGCGGTGGCGCGGGCGGGGACTGCCGGGCCGGTGGGAGGTGCGGTGGGCGCCATGGGTTCAGCCGAAGCCCCGGGCGTCCTGCTTGAGCGCGGTGTCCACGGTCAGCGCCGTCGCGATCACCAGGCTCAGCAGCGGGTCGGGCAGCCGCTCGTGGATCTGGAGCACGTAGTTGTCCGCGGTGGTGAACATCGTCTTGGCGAAGCCTTCCCAGGTCTTGGTGATCCGGGCGATCTCGCGGTCGTTGTGGTCGACGATGGCGAAGTTCCAGGCGCGCCAGTTCTCCGCCTTGATCGCGCCCACCTGCCGGCCGTCGGCCATGATGGCGAACCTGATCTTGCCGAAGACGTTCTGCTGGTGGATCTCGCCGACCGGCTGGCCGTTCGGGCGCTCGATGAGCACCTTGGACTTCAGGACCTTGGCCGGCCTGGTCATCACCAGGTGCGGCTGGCCGTGGGCGTCACGGATCTCCAGCCGGTGGGTCATGAACTGGTCCAGGCTGGTGGCGAAGCGCGCCACCTTCTTCATGACGCTCTGACCCACCTGCACCACCGAACCGAGGGTCTGGCCGTGCTGGTCGTAGACGCTGTACTCGTTGGTCAGCTCGATGAGCTTGACCTTCTGGTTCACCACCAGCACCGGCTCGGTGAAGAGCGTGCCGCCGCCCTGGGCCGTGGGTCCCACCTGGGCCTGCTGCTGGACCTGGCGCTGGATCTTCTCGGGCTGGGCCGGGACCGGCTGCTGGGCCGCGCCGTGACCGGCCTGCCCGGGATGGGTGTGCTGGGTCCACTGGTTACCGTCCCACCAACGGAGCTGGTGGGGGGTGCCCTGCGGGTCGGCGTACCAGCCCGCGGGGGTCGGGGATTGCGTCGTCATGTCCTCGACACTATCGCCCGTACTGCGGAACGGAGACGGTCAGGATGGTCGAAAAGCCACCGGCCCCGGCCCGTGGCCCCGAGGCCATGAGCCGGGGCCGCAGCCTCGGGCGTATCCACCGCGCGCCCCGGATCAGGGCAGTCGCCACTCCACGGGCTGGGCGCCCTGTTCCCTCAGCAGGTCGTTGGCGCGGCTGAAGGGGCGCGAGCCGAAGAAGCCGCGATCGGCGGACATCGGCGAGGGGTGGGCCGACTCGATGGCCGGCAGGTGGCCGAGGAGCGGGCGCAGATTGCGCGCGTCGCGCCCCCACAGGATCGACACCAGCGGCTTGCCGCGCCCCACCAGCGCCCGGATGGCCTGCTCGGTGACCTCTTCCCAGCCCTTGCCGCGGTGCGCCGCCGGCTTGCGCGGCGCCGTGGTCAGCGCCCTGTTGAGCAACAGCACGCCCTGCTGGGTCCAGGGCGTCAGATCCCCGTTGGAGGGCCGCGGGTGGCCGAGGTCGTGGTGCATCTCGCGGAAGATGTTGTCCAGACTGCCCGGCAGCGGGCGCACCTCGGGCGCGACCGAGAAGCTGAGCCCCACCGCATGACCGGGCGTCGGATACGGGTCCTGCCCGACGATCAGCACCCGCACCTCGTCGAACGGCTGCTGGAACGCGCGCAGTACGTGCTGCCCCGCGGGGAGGTAGGTGCGCCCCGCGGCGATCTCGGTGCGCAGGAAGGTCCCCATCGCCGTGATGCGGTCGGCCACGGGCTCAAGTGCGTTGGCCCAGCCCGGTTCTACGATTTCGTTCAACGGTCGTCCAGCCACGACCGTCACTCTACTGGCCCACCAGCCCCCTCCCGACCGGTCGGTGATCATGCCTGCGCGGGGTGTGGTGTGCTGTGCGTTTGCTCAGTCGGTGGTGTTGGTAGCGGTGGGGTCCGGGGGGAGTTCCAGGTCCGTCACCTCGCGCGCAGGGGTCGGGATGCTGCCCGGTGGCCAGCCGAGCACCTCCTCGAAACGGCGGGCCGCGAAGGGGGTGGGCGGGAAGCTGCGGTCGCTCTCGTGCGCCCTGATGGTCGACTGGCTCAACTGCGTACGCCGTGCGAGGTCGCGTACGGCAAGGCCCTCCGCTTCCCGGAACGCGATCAGGGCCTTCGCCAGCCGCTCGGATGCTTCACTCATCGCTCTGCCCTCACTGTTCTTCACCCATGGCCAGAGCATGCCGCATTGCCAGGGCCCAGCCGGCCCGCCGGGACGCCGCCGGCCGCCTGTCGCCGGGTGCGGGCGGGCTTCGGCGGGATGCGGCGTCCCGGTGCGGGGGCGTGCGATGCGCTCTGTCGGCGCGGTCAGGCGGCGCGGTCAGACGGAGCGGTGGTACTGGTTGGGGACGCGCGGCGGGACGCCGAGCGTGCGGGCGGCGCGGTGCGCCCAGTACGGGTCGCGCAGCAGTTCGCGGCCGAGCAGCACCGCGTCCGCCTCGCCGGACTGGAGGACCTTCTCGGCCTCGGCCGGCTCGGTGATCTTGCCGACGGCCCCGACCGGCAGTTCGGTCTCGGCCTTCACCCGCGCCGCGAACGGCACCTGGTAGTGCGGGCCGGCGGGGATGTGCACGTCAGCGGCGTTGCCGCCGGAGGACACGTCGAGCAGGTCCACGCCGTGCGCCTGGAGGTCGCGCGCGAAGCGCACCGTGTCGTCGACGGTCCAGCCGTGCTCGGTGTCGCCCTCGGCCGCGTTCTCCTGGAGCCAGTCGGTCGCCGAGATCCGGAAGAAGACCGGCAACTCCTGCGGCCACACCGCGCGTACCGCGTCCACCACCTGGAGCGCGAAGCGGGTGCGGTTCTCGTACGAGCCGCCGTACTCGTCCGTGCGGTGGTTGCTGTGCGGGGAGAGGAACTCGCCGATCAGGTAGCCGTGGGCGCCGTGTATCTCGATGACCTCGAAGCCGGCGGCGAGGGAACGCCGTGCCGCGTCCGCGAACTGGCCCACGATCTGCTGTATCTGCTCGGTCGTCAGCTCGTCGGGCACCGGGTGGTCGCCGTCGAAGGCGATCGGGCTGGGGCCGAGCGGCTGCCACCCGTGCCGCGCGGGGTCGGTGATGGGCGCGCCGCCCAGCCAGGGGCGGTCGGTGCTGGCCTTGCGGCCGGCATGTGCGATCTGGATGCCCGCAGTGGTCCCCTGCTCCTTCAGAAAGGCGGTGATCCGGCGCAGCGCCGCCACCTGGGTGTCGTTCCAGATGCCGAGGTCTCCGGGGCTGATCCGCCCCTCGGGCGAGACCGCGGTGGCCTCGACCAGGATCAGCCCGGCACCGCCGGCCGCCCGCGCGGAGTAGTGCGCGTAGTGCCAGTCGTTGACCGTTCCGGCGTCCGGCCCCGTCGGAGCGGCCGAGTACTGGCACATCGGAGCCATCCAGATGCGGTTCGGGATGGTCAACGACCGCAGGGTGTACGGCTCGAACAGGGCGCTCACGGCGACTCCACTTCATGGCGGCGGGTGCGGGGTTGTACGGCGTCCATCGTAATACGTCGATCATCAAATTACGAGAGGTCTCGTACGAGCCGCTGGCGCCTGCCCGGCGGGGAGCCTCGTACGGGTCGGTGTGTGCCGCTATGGCCCCGGCTCCGTTGCCGCCCGGCCGGTGTCTGCCTGCCCAGCGCCCACCCGGCGGGAGGTTCCGTACGCATCCTCGTACGCCGTCGCGCCCGGTCGCCCGCCTCGGCGCCTGCCCGGGCATCCTCCCGCTCCCGCTATCGCTGTCGCCGTCGTAACCGTCAAGCCGCTGCCGACCCGGCCAGGGCGGTCCCCGCTCAGGCCGCTACGCCGGTGGCGTCCCCTCGGCCGGCGCGCGGTCGCTTCCTCCGTCGGGGACCGGCCCCGGTCCCGCTGCGCGTTCCGGCCGCGGCCGTCGCGGTGGGGCGCCGCCCCACACCCGGCGCGGGCCCGGGCGGGGTGCGGGGCGGGTGGACTCCCACACCCGGCGCCAACGGGCCGCCCGCCGGCCGTCGTCCGGCGGTGGCGCCGTGGGGGGAGTCGGTCGGGCGCCCGCCACCTCGGCCGCCGCGCGCCGCGCCCCGTACCAGCCCCGCTCCGACTCCGCCCACAACGCGTTGACCTCCCGCATCATGCGATCACGGAACGCGGGCGCGCCCTCGCCCGGCCGGGCCGTCAGCGGGCGGCCGAAGTGGACGCTGATCGGCGGGCCGCCGCGCCGCGGCAGCCGCTCGCCCGGCGCCAGCGCCGCGAACGAACCCCGCACCACGACCGGGACCGCCGGCACCCCGGTGTCCAGGCACAGCCGGGCGGCGCCCAACCGGAACCACCGCATCCAACCGTCCCGGGACCGCGAGCCCTCGGGGAAGAGCAGCACGCTCCAGCCGCAGCGGATCAACCGGGCGGCCAACTCGGCGCCGTGGCCCGGGCGTTCGGCGCCGGTGCCGTGGGGGGGGGCGGGGCGGGGGCGCGCCCCCCCCCCCCCCCCCGGGCCCGGTGGTGACGATCAGTCGTCGCCCCCGGGGTACCGGCGCCGTACCGACAGCAGTTCCACCTCGGGGCGGCCTGCTACCAGGCGTTCACACTGGTCGAGTACGTCGGTGAGGTGCCCCGCGTCCCCGGAGACGGCCGCGAGGCCGATCTCGGCCCTGCGGTGGAGGTCCTGGTTGCCGACCTCCGCCGCGCTCACCGCGTACTTGCGGTACAGCTCAGCGACGATCGGGCGGACGATGGAGCGCTTCTCCTTCAACGACCGTACGTCGCCGAGGAGCAGATCGAAGGACAGGGTCCCTACATACATGTGTGTCCGGTTGACCCGCCGGTCCGGGGTAGCCCCCCGCCACTGCTTGGCAGGGACACCAGAACCGTACACGCAACGGCCGGGGCCGATCGACGGGAATTTCCCTCCCCCCCCCGCTCCCGCGGCGGGGGGGCCCCCGCCCCCCCCGCCCCCGCCCGGGGGGGGGCGCGCTGTCGGGCGAGCGGTCGAGCACGGGCGGACGAGCAC
>NZ_JBEHZD010000046.1:0-25447 GCF_040240285.1 Streptomyces sp. HSW2009
GGGGGGGGGGGGGGGGGGGGGGGGGGGGGGGGGCGGGGGGGGGGGGGGGGGGGGGGGGGGGGGGGGGGGGCGGCCGCCCCGGGGGGGGGGGGCCGCCCCCCCCGCGCCGGGCCGGGCGGACCCGGCGCGTCGTCACCTCGTGAGGCGGTCCGTCCGCCGCGGGTCAGTCGTCGCTGGCCGCCCCCGGGAGCTGGGTCTGGATGAGGTCCATGACCGAGGAGTCGGTCAGCGTGGTCACATCACCGAGCGCACGGTTCTCGGCGACGTCCCGCAGCAGCCGCCGCATGATCTTCCCGGAACGGGTCTTGGGTAGCTCCGCCACCGGCAGGATGCGCTTCGGCTTGGCGATCGGGCCGAGCGCCTTGGCGACGTGTGCCCGCAACTCGTCCACCAGCCCCTCGTCCTCCTTCGCCCCACCGCGCAGGATCACAAAGGCACAGATGGCCTGGGTGGTCTGCGGGTCGGCCGCACCGACCACGGCCGCCTCGGCGACCTTCGGGTGCGAGACGAGCGCGGATTCCACCTCGGTGGTGGAGATGTTGTGGCCCGAGACGAGCATGACGTCATCCACCCGGCCGAGCAGCCAGATGTCACCGTCCTCGTCCTTCTTCGCACCGTCACCGGCGAAGTACCGGCTCTCGAAGCGGGACCAGTACGTGTCCAGGTAGCGCTGGTCGTCGCCCCAGATGGTGCGCAGCATCGACGGCCACGGCTCGGTGAGGACCAGGTACCCGCCGGCCCCGTTCGGCACCTCGTTGGCGTCGTCGTCGACGACGGTGGCCGCGATGCCGGGCAGCGGCACCTGGGCCGACCCCGGCTTCGTCGCCGTGACGCCCGGCAGCGGGCTGATCATGATGCCGCCGGTCTCGGTCTGCCACCAGGTGTCGACGATCGGCGTCCGCTCGGCACCGATGTGCTTCCGGTACCACATCCACGCCTCCGGGTTGATCGGCTCACCGACCGAACCCAGCACCCGCAGTGACGACAGATCGAACTTGGCCGGGATGTCGTCACCCCACTTCATGCACGCCCGGATGGCGGTGGGGGCGGTGTACAGGATCGTCACCCCGTACTTCTGCACGATCTCCCACCAGCGCCCCTGGTGCGGCGAGTCCGGCGTGCCCTCGTACAGCACCTCCGTGGCGCCGTTGGAGAGCGGCCCGTAGACGATGTACGAGTGGCCGGTCACCCAGCCGACGTCGGCCGTGCACCAGAACACGTCCGACTCCGGCTTCAGGTCGAACACCGCGTTGTGCGTGTACGAGATCTGCGTCAGGTAGCCACCGGTGGTGTGCAGGATGCCCTTGGGCTTCCCCGTGGTGCCGGAGGTGTAGAGGATGAACAGCGGGTGCTCGGCGTCGAACGCCTCCGGCGTGTGCTGCTCGGACTGGCGACCGACCAGGTCGTGCCACCACACGTCGCGGCCCTCGGTCCACGCCGTCTCCTCGCCGGTGCGCCGCACCACGAGCACGCTGCGCACGTCCTCGGTGCCCGGGCGGGTCAGCGCCTCGTCGACGGCGGGCTTGAGCGCCGACGGCTTGCCGCGCCGGTAGCCGCCATCGGCGGTGATCACGACGCGGGCGTCGGCGTCCTTGATCCGCGTCGCCAGCGCGTCGGCCGAGAAACCACCGAAGACCAGCGAGTGCGGCGCCCCGATACGGGCGCACGCCAGCATCGAGATCACCGCCTCGGGGATCATCGGCAGGTAGATCGCGACCCGGTCGCCCGCCTGCACGCCCAACTCGGTCAGCGCGTTGGCCGCCTGCGACACCTCACGCTGCAACTCGGCGTACGTGATGGCACGCGAGTCGCCCGGCTCACCCTCGAAGTGGATGGCGACACGGTCGCCGAGTCCGTTCTCGACGTGCCGGTCGACGCAGTTGTACGCGACGTTCAGCTTGCCGTCGGCGAACCACTTCGCGAAGGGCGGGTTCGACCAGTCCAGCGTCTCGGTCGGCTCGGTGTCCCAGCTCAGCCGACGAGCCTGCTCGGCCCAGAAGCCCAGCCGATCAGCCTTCGCCTGCTCGTACGCCTCCGCAGTGACGTTGGCGTTCGCGGCCAGGTCGGCGGGTGGCGCAAAACGCCGCTCCTCACGAAGCAGGTTGGCCAGGCTTTCGTTGCTCACGACTTCTCCCATTCCCAGGGTGCCCGTTGTGTCCCAGGTCATAGCTCATCAGCCGGCGGCACGCTCTGACAAGGGTTGTTGGTAAAAATTGGTGTAGACCTCTACTGGGTGACGTTCCTCATGCTGTATGCGTGACCCTTCCTGTCTTTCCACGGCAGGTCCTGATCAGCACGAATGCCGGTACGCCGGTCCCAGGTGTGTTCCTCCACATCTCGTACGCCGCTCCCGCGGCGGGGCGGCAGGGTGGAGTCTGACGCCCAGCGGCTTCGAGCGGAAGTCGGTTTTTCAGTGATTCGGGTGACCACCGCCCCAGCGACCCCGGCCCGACGAACGATCCGGGTGGCTCGGGTGGCTCGGGTGGCCGAGGCGAGCCCGTGGCCGAGGAGCCCGTCCGAGGTGGGCCCATAGGTCGGGCGAGCCCATGGTTCGGGTGAGCCCGTGGCTCAGGCGAGTGTCCGGTGACTAGGGGCGCTCCTCCCTCGGCATCCGGCGATCGGGGTCCTGGGCTCCCGGCGCTGCGCCGGCTGCGGTCCCGGGGCGGGTGACCAGCATGGCCCCGGGGGCGTCGGCATCCGCGAACCGGCCCCCGCGACGGCCGAGACGGTCTTCACCCAGGTGCCGCGCCTCGGGCTGCGGGATGGCGGTCCTCGCTCGCGCCGGCTCTGGAGCCCGCACGGGCGCCCGCGGGTCACCGCGGCCCGGCCCCTCCGGTGCGAGGCAGTCGTGCCCAGGATGTTCCGCGGCCAGGGCCGCGCCCGCCGGCGGCGCCGGCGCCCGGTGGTGGCCACCGTCCGGGTACTCGACCAGCGGCGAGCTCTCGGCCGGGATGGCGGAGAACACCCCGGACACCGGGTCCATCACATAAGCCTGGGCCTCCGCCACATGGAAGTACATCCCGTGCAACGCCAAGGCACCCTCCCCCACCCTGCGCGCCACACAGGGTTGCGCCAACAGGTGGTCAAGCTGCTGCCGTACGTTCAACAGAGCCAGCAACTCCGTGTCGTCCGCCACCTGACGTCCACTCAGCCCCACTCCTTCGCCACCGGCTCCATGACTCGGACCCGTGTGACCAGCCTCAAGTCCCGGGCCCGTCGGCCGGTCAGGCTGTTCCTTGAGCCGCCGCAGGCGCTCCAGGCTCGGCCCTCCGTGGCGCAGCCAACGAGTGAGGGGCGTGCTGTCCGACGGCGCGCCGCCGGAGGCGAGCAGTGCCTGCATCGCGCCACAGCCCGAGTGGCCGCACACCGTCAGCGAACTCACCTGGAGCACCTCCACCGCGTACTCGATCGCGGCGGCCACCGAATCACAGCCGCTGTCGTCGTGCGGCGGCGCCAGGTTGCCGACATTGCGCACCGTGAACAGGTCACCCGGGCCACTTGAGGTGATCATGCTGGTCACGAGCCGTGAATCGGCGCAGGTCAGAAAGAGCTGGCCGGGTCGCTGCCCCTCGCTCGCGAGGCGCGCCAACTCATCCCGTACCAGTGGGGCCGTGTGTCGCTGGAAGGCGCTGAGTCCACCCAGGAGCTGACCTCTGCCGGGCTCCCCTTGGTGTACCGGTGCCGCCGGGCGCGTGCAGTGGTGGTTGCGCCAGGGCGTCCAGGGGCGGCACGGCGGTGCATGGGCGTGCACGCCAGCCGGCTCCACGAGGGCCCGCCCGGCCCGCCCGCCCAGTTGCACCCATCCACCTGCGGCCCGGTACCTCCGGGCCCAGGATTGGATCGCGTCGTAGGCGGCGTGGTCCATGAACGACCCGTGCAACTCGACCACGACACTGCGCCGGGGCGGGAGTTGGCCGAGCATCCGGCTCAGTCGGGGCACGGCGAGGAAGGTGAGCTGGCCACTCACCCGCACCCGCAGGCAGTCGGCCTCGCCGGCGGTCGTGATCTGGGTGTGGGTGAGCCGGCGGAAGGCGATGCCGATGGCGACCACTCCACCGATCGCCACCCCCGGCAGCACGCCGCAGCAGACGACGGACGTCACGGTGACCGCGTACACCGGGAACTCCCGGTGCCGCCGCACGTGCTTGATGTGGGCGAAGTTCACCATCCGCACGCCGACCATCATCACCAGCGCGGCGAGGGCCGCCACCGGAATCCATTCGAGTGCCCCGGCCAGCAGCCCGGCGCACAACAGCACCCAGCAGCCGTGCAGCACGGTGGACCAGCGGCTGGCCGCCCCGGCCTTCACGTTCGCCGAACTGCGCATGGCCCCACCCGCAACCGGTAGTCCACCGAGGAGTCCGGAGGCCACATTGGCCACGCCCTGCCCGGACAACTCCCGGTCCAGCCTGGTGGGCGCGGCCCGGGCGCCGGGGTCGGGGCCTTGCATGCGGTCGATCGCCACTGCGGACAGCAGCGACTCCATGCTGGCGACCAGGGTGACCGTGAGGACGGCGGCGACCACCCCGAGCACCGGCCCGTCCGGCAACTGCGGGAGCCCATGGAGGCGGAGGGCGGGCAGGTCCACCCGGGGGACGGTCAGCATGCCGCTCAGCGCTGTGCCCGCAGCCACCGCGGCCAGTGGCGCCGGCACCAGCCGAACGAGCTGCCCGGCTCGGCCCGGCAGCCTGGGCCACCCCACGAGCACGGCCACCGTGGCCAGGCCAACCACGAGTGCCGACGTGTGTGGGTGGAGCAGTTCGCCGGGCAGCGCGGTGAGGTTGTCGACGGTTGACCCGTCCGGGTGCTCGGCCAGGAGGACCCGCAACTGGCCGATGGCGATGACGACGCCGATCCCCGCCAGCATCCCGTGCACGATGGCCGGGCTGATCGCGAGCGCGGCGCGGGCGACGCGCAGGGCTCCCAGCGCGATCTGGAGCAGACCGGCGAGCACGGTGATCGCGCAGGTCGCCGGCCAGCCGTACCGCCCGACCAGGTCGGCAGTGACCACGACGAGACCGGTGGCCGCCCCACTGACCTGGAGCGGTGCGCCACCGAGCAGTCCGGCCAGGATGCCGCCGGCCACGGCCGCGATCAGCCCGGCTTGTGGTGGGGCTCCGGTGGCGAGGGCGAGCCCGAGGGAGAGCGGGATGGCGATGAGGAAGATGACGACGGAGGCGGACAGGTCGCGGCGTGCGGTGGTGCGGTCGAGGTGGCTCCAGGGTGGCAACATTCCCGTCTCCTCCGGGGTTGCGCGGGTTCTGAATGGGGCCGTGACGATGGGGCACGGCGTACCGAGGTGGGCTGCTGGGCGTTCACGGGAGCAGCGCACGGGTGATGGACGGTCCGGGCCAAGGCCACCGAAGGGACTGTGGGCGTGGCGAGGCCAAGACGATGCTTGTGCGCCGGGCTACGGGTGAGAGACCGGCAGCGACGCGAGGGCTCGGCCAAGGCGTGGTGCTGTGAAGGGGCGAGCCCGCCGGGAGTGATGACGTTTCGTGCTCAGACCGTCACTCTCAAGCATCGGTAAACGAATCGTAATGCTAGGTAAAGGCTGCCGGAAGGGGTTCTGGCTGGTGGCGCCAGTCATTCCACCTATCGAGTGAGCGCCGGTTTAGAAAGGCGTGTCATTTCTTACCTATTTACTGACTTGTGGGAAATTTGTCCGCTTCTCGGCGGGCGCTCGCGGTCGGGAACGAGGTGGAACATGGCAGCGGCACGGAAGGCCACGGCAGGGCTAGCGCTGACGGCCATACTCGTCGGCATAGCCGGCTGTTCCGGCGGCTCGGACGGTTCGGGCGCGGACAGCGAGGAGAAGGCCCCGGCACCGAAGGCTGCCAAGCCGTTTCGCCTGATAGGCGACGGTTCGACCGCGTACACCGGGGTCCAGCCCCGGCAGCCGAACCCGCAGCCGCTGCGGCCGGGACAGCGGCCACCGCAGTTCGTCGTCTTCTCGTGGGACGGCGCCGGAGAGGACGGGCAGCAGCTCTTCTCCCGGTTCCGCGAGGTGGGGAAGAAGTACGACGCGACGATGACGTACTTCCTCAGCGGGGTGTACATGCTCCCCGGCGCCAAGAAGGACCTGTACCACCCGCCGCAGCACGCTCCCGGCGCGTCGGACATCGGCTTCAACGACGTCAAGGGCATCCGCGACACCGCCGAACAACTCGCCGGCGCCTGGCGTGACGGCAACGAGATAGGCACCCACTTCAACGGCCACTTCTGCGGACCTGACCGTGGCGTCGGCACCTGGTCGGTGGAGGAGTGGCGGAGTGAGATCCGACAGGCCGAATCGTTCGTCAAGAACTGGAAGACCAACACCGGGCTGCGTGACGCGCAGCCGCTGCCGTTCGACTACAGCGCTGAGCTGGTCGGCGGCCGGGCGCCGTGCCTCGAAGGCCAGCGCAACCTGATACCCGCCGCGCGCTCCATGGGCTTCCGCTACGACGCCAGCGCGTCCGGCGGCCGGCAGGTCTGGCCCGACAAGCGGGGCGGCGTCTGGGACTTCCCGCTCCAGCAGGTCCCGATGCCGGGACGGGCCTTCGAAACGCTGTCGATGGACTACAACTTCCTCGTCAACCAGTCCGGCACCACGCGCGGGGACCGCGCCAAGCACGCCGCGTGGGGCGACCAGATGCGCGATGGGTTGCTCGCGGCGTTCAACCGCGCCTACCAGGGCAACCGGGCGCCGTTGCTGATCGGCAACCACTTCGAGTCGTGGAACGGCGGAACGTACATGCGTGCCGTCGAGGAGACCATCAAGCAGGTCTGCCCGCGCCCCGACGTGCGCTGCGTGTCGTTCAAGCAACTGGCCGACTGGATGGACGCCCAGGACCCGCGGGTGCTCGACAAGCTCCGCAAGCTCGATGTCGGCGAGCGCCCCAAGGGCGGCTGGACCAACTATCTCGCGACCCCTGCTGCGCCGGCCGTGGGCAAGGCCCCCGGCGGGCGGACGCCCGGCGACGCCCCGTCGAAGGAGCAGGGCGCTCGTCCGGACACCAAGGTGTCCCACGCCTTGGGCGTGCTGCTCGGCACTGAACGGGCGGGCACTGCTCCGCGCGCCGCAGCACAGTCACCCAGGAACGTGGGACAGCCGTTCGGCAGCGAACTGATCGGGCGACTCAGGCCGGTTGCGGGCTAGCGACGGGCTGCTCGCTCAGGACGAACGCCGGGTCCACCTGGGCGGCCAGATCCGCTCCGGTACGTGCATTGCCCCAGCTCTCGGCGTTCTTGAGGTGGAAGTGGACCATCTGGCGGGTGTAGCGCTCCCAGTCACGTGCGGCGTACGCGGCGTCCGCGGTCTCGTGGAGGGTGCGCAGCGCCTGCCGGTTGGTCCCTTCCAGCGCGTCGAACCGGGGCGGGCGGCCCTTCTCCATCGCCCGCACCCACTCGGAGTGGCCCACGGTGACGAGCAGGTCATCGCCGACCTCGGCGCGGAGGAAGTCGAGGTCGTCGGGGCCCTGCACCTTGTTGCCCACCACGCGCAACGTGACGCCGAAGTCCCGCGCGTACTCCTTGTACTGCCGGTAGACCGCGGTGCCCTTCCTGGTCGGCTCCGCCACCAGGAACGTCATGTCGAACCGGGTGAACATGCCCGAGGCGAAGGAGTCGCTGCCGGCCGTCATGTCCACCACCACGAACTCGTCCCGGCCGTCGACCAGGTGGTTCAGGCACAGCTCCACGGCGCCGACCTTGGAGTGGTAGCAGGCCACGCCGAGGTCCGACTCGGTGAACGGACCGGTCGCCATGAGCTGGACCTCGCCGTCATCGAGACGGACCGTACGGGCACACGTGGCGAAGACGGGATTGCCGTCGCCGATGCGCAACAGCCGCGACCCGGCACCGGGCGGAGTGGTCTTGATCATGGTCTCGGCGGAGGCGATGCGCGGATTCGTACCGCGCAAGTAGTCCTTGATGAGCGGGAGTTGGCCACCCATCGCGGGTGGGGAGGTGTCCGCGTCGTCTTCCAGGCCGAGTGCGGCTCCTAGATGTTGGTTGATGTCCGCGTCGATCGCGACGACCGGAACGCGGCTGGCGGCGAGATGGCGGATGAAGAGCGAGGACAGCGTGGTCTTGCCGCTGCCACCCTTACCTACGAACGCGATTTTCATGTTCATGAAGCGTAGGGGAGGGCGTGGGGCTGATGGCTGCTCCTGGTGAAGAAGACCACTCCAATGAGGGGCGGGGGCGGTGATGTGCGTAGTGTCTTACTCATGAGTAGTGCGACCTCCGATCCGCTGTCCGCCTTGGTGGCCCTGCCTGGGGTGCCTGACGCAGTCGATGCCGTACGCAAGGCCGTGGACCGGGTCTACGGCCACCGCGTCATGCGGCGCCGCAGCAACGAGGTCACCTCGGAGGCTGCGCTCCGCGGGGCGCGCGCGTCGGCCGCGCTCGCTGGCGCCGATTGGTCGCTGGAGGAAGTGCGGCGACGCACCGACTTCGGCGGGGAGGGTGAGCCGCGTGCGGTCGGTGCCGCGCTGCGACTGACGGCCGAGGCGGGGCAACTGCTGAGCGTCTGGCGGCAGTCGCCGCTTCGGGTGCTGGCCCGGCTCCATCTGGTGGCGGCCGGCGACGGGATGCCGGGGCGGGTGGATGAGGGTGGGACGGACAGGGTCGGCCGGCCGCGGCTGGCCGGTGAGGGTGTGACGGAACCCCTCGTCGAACTGCCCGCGCCGGATGCGGACGAGGTTGCTGGTCGACTGGACGGCTTGGCTCGACTACTGCTCGCTGGCACTGAAGCGCCCGCGCTGGTGGTGGCGGCCGTGGTGCATGGTGAACTGTTGGCTCTGCGCCCCTTCGGCTCGCACAACGGGCTCGTCGCGCGCGCCGCGGAACGCATCGTGCTGGTGGGGAGTGGCTTGGACCCCAAGTCCATCTGCCCGGCTGAGGTCGGCTGGGCGGAGCAGGGGCGGGCCGAGTACGTGGGAGCCCTGGAGGGCTACATCTCCGGTACGCCGGAGGGAGTGGCCGGCTGGATCGCGCATTGCGGCCGGTCGGTCGAACTGGGCGTACGGGAGACGACGGCGGTCTGCGAGGCATTGCAGCGCGGCGCAGCCTGACGGAACGCGCGGTGGTGAGTGCCGGGGTGCGGGGGTCTTCGACCGGTCTTGCTCGCGGGAGGGGCTCCGGGCGCCTGCGATCGTGAAGTGCTGTGCAGAGTTGCGGGGGGGGGGGGGGGGGGGGGGGGCGGCGCCGGGCCCCGGGGGCCCGGGCGGCGGGGGGGGGCGGGGGGGGGCCCACCCGCCGGGGGGGGGGGGGGGGGGGGGGGCCGGGCGCGGGCGGGGGGGGGGGGGGGTTGGGGGGGGGGGGGCGGCCGCTGGCGGCCCGCCCCCCCCCGCTGGCACATTCGCCCGGTTACCATGCGTGCTCGATAGATGCCCATCAGGTCGGGACTTTGCCCGTTCCCTGGTGCGGCTGGCCCGTAATCGACGGGTCGGCGTCGCGTGGGTGCCTGGCGTTTGTGCGCGGTCCGTGGGGCCTAGCTGCGTAAGGGCTTCCTTCCCGGATGTCCCTGGTCTCGCGGGCCGTTGACTCCTTTCTACCCCATCACTCGGGCAAGTGGAACCCTTCGCCATAGATATTTACTTTCATCATCAAACTCGGGCATATCGATCGATGTGCTGAAGGGTGTCGAGACCGCGCGGAGGCGTGCGGCGCCGGGCGACGTACCAGACCAGGCCGGCGGTGACGGCGGCTGCGCTGGCGGCGGCTATGGCGAGGGTGGGGCGTGGAGGCATGGAGAAGGAGGGGAGGCGCTGCTTGAGGCGGACCGGGCGGTTGAAATTGAGGACCGGCCAGCCGCGGGCCGTCGCTTCTCGACGTAGCGTGCGATCGGGGTTGACCGCATGGGGGTGGCCGACCGACTCCAGCATGGGGATGTCGGTTACGGAGTCGCTGTAGGCGAAGCAGCGGGTCAGGTCGTAGCCCTCGGACTCGGCCAGCTCGGCAATGGCTTGGGCTTTGGTCGGCCCGTACGCGTAGTACTCCACCTCGCCCGTGAAACATCCGTCCTCGACGACCATTCGGGTGGCGACGACCCGGTCGGCGCCGAGCAGGGCGCCGATGGGTTCGACGACCTCCGCCCCGGAAGTGCTGACGATCACGACGTCGCGGCCCGCCAGGTGATGCTCCTCGATGAGGGAGGCCGCTTCGTCGTAGATGATGGGGTCGATCAGGTCATGCAGAGTTTCGGCCACTATCTCCCGTACCTGTTGTACGTTCCAGCCACGACAGAGGTCGGAAAGGTATTTACGCATCCGCTCCATCTGGTCGTGGTCGACGCCCCCGGCGAGGAAGACGAACTGCGCATATGCAGTGCGTAGTACGGCCCGGCGGTTGATCAGACCGCCTTGGTAGAAGGACTTGCTGAACGTGAGAGTGCTCGACTTCGCAATGACCGTCTTGTCCAGGTCAAAGAAGGCGGCTGTGCGCGGCAAGGAGTGGTTTTCCACGGGTTGAGCATAGGGCCCGCCATTCGGCGTAAGGTCCGGCGTGCGGGTTTGCCTGAGAAGGCTCTCGGGTACACCATGGAAGTCACGGATCGTTCGCGACCGTGCTAACCCGGTCCGGCTCCTCCCCCCCCCGAGTCGGCCGTGGGGACGACCCCCGCTCTCCCCCCCGGCGGGGGTCGTCGCATGTCCGGACGCCTTTGGGTCCGTCGCTCTTGATCATTTTTCTCTCCCGGTGTCCGTTCGGCTCGCTTCCGTCATGAGTCTGCACCGTAACCGTGCGTAATCGCCAGGGGGAGTCGTGGAAGTCGCCGGTTTAGGTGACGGAGTTATTCACAGCCCACGAGTTGTCCACAGTTTTGGACCATGATCCCCGAGATTTCTCGGATCGCTGCACGGTCGAATCCTCGCGATGTTCGCGGGACTCAGAGCACGTAGCGAGATGAGGAGGGGACCTTGGCTGGAACTAATGCCTCCGGTCAGTCGGAATCGGGCACCGAGCAGTGCCGTAGTCCACTGATCGTGACGGAAGACGAAGAGCTTCTCGACGACTTGTTGAGGTTGTGTGCAGCCGCCGGTTCCGCACCGGAAGTCGCACACGGAACGCTGTCCGGCAGTAGCGGTTGGGAAGGCGCGCCGCTGGTTCTCGTCGGTGATGACTGCGCCGCCAGATTGGTGGGCGTACCGCGCCGCCCTGGCGTGCTCCTCATCGGGCGCGACCTCGATGACCCGGGTGTCTGGCGGCGCGGGATCGAGCTGGGGGCCGAGCACGTCCTCTTCCTCCCCGACGCGGAGACCTGGCTGGTGGACCGGGTGGCCGACGTCGTCGAGGGCACGGGCGGGCAGGCGGTCACGGTCGGGGTCATCGGCGGCCGGGGCGGGGCCGGGGCCAGCACCTTGGCCTGCGCGCTCGCCCTGTCAGCCGCGCGTGCGGGACACCGCACCATGCTCATCGACGGCGACCCGCTGGGCGGTGGCATCGACGTACTGCTGGGTGGTGAGGCCGTCGAAGGGTTGCGCTGGCCCGCCTTCGCCCAGTCGCAGGGGCGCGTGGCCGCCGGAGCGTTGGAGGAGTCACTGCCGGCGTTGCATGCGCTGCGCGTACTGAGCTGGGACCGCGGCAGCCCGGTGACCATCCCGTCGGCAGCGGCTCGCTCGGTGCTCGCCGCGGCGCGTCGACGTGGCGGCGCCGTCGTCGTTGACCTGCCACGACGCGTGGACGAGACGGCGGCCGAGGTGCTCGCGCAACTCGACGTGGGCCTGCTGGTCGTCCCCGCCGAACTGCGGGCGGTCGCGGCGGCCCACCGGGTCTCCTCGCGCGTGCGCATGGTGCTCGGCGATCTGCGGGTGGTCGTGCGCGGCCCCACGGGAGACGGTCTGGACGACGAAGAGATCGCCCGCCTGCTCGAACTGCCGCTGGCCGGCGAACTGCCGCCCGAGCCCGGGCTGCTGGCCGCACTGGCTGCGGGCGAGCCGCCGGGCGCCAGCGAACGTGGCCCCCTCGCGCGGTTCTGCACCGACTTCTGGGGCCGGGCGCTGCCTGCCCGGGGGAGCGCCGCCGCATGAGCGACACCTTGCTGAACGCGGTCCGTACGCGATTGGCGGGCAGCGGCGCCGACCCGACACCGGCCCGGGTGGCGGCAGCGCTGCGGGCCGAAGGCCGGCTGCTGGGCGATACGGAAGTGCTGGGCGTCGTGCACGCCCTGCGCTCCGAATTGGTGGGCAGCGGCCCCCTCGATCCTCTCCTCTCCCTCCCCGACGTCACCGATGTGCTGGTCACCGCGCCCGATCGGGTGTGGATCGACCGGGGGCGCGGGCTGGAGCTCACCGAGGTCCAGTTCGCCGACGCGGCAGCCGTGCGCAGGCTCGCGCAACGGTTGGCGGCCGGCGCCGGGCGACGCCTCGACGACGCCAAGCCATGGGTGGACGCGCGGCTGCCCGACGGCACCCGGCTGCACGCGGTGCTACCCCCGGTCGCCGTGGCGAGCACGTGCCTGTCGCTGCGTGTGGTGCGCCCGCGCGCGTTCACGCTGGCGGAACTGGTGGCGGCGGGCACGGTGCCGGCGGGGGGCGTCGGGCTGCTCCGGTCGGGCCTGGACGCCCGCCTGTCCTTCGTCATCAGCGGCGGAACGGGATCAGGCAAGACGACCCTGCTGAGCACGTTGCTCGGGCTGGTCGGGCCGGGCGAGCGAATCGTGCTGGCAGAGGACTCCGCGGAGCTGCGGCCCGACCACCCACATGTCGTACGACTGGAAACCCGCCCGGCCAACCAGGAGGGGCGCGGCCTGGTGACCCTGCGGGACCTGGTGCGGCAGGCGCTGCGCATGCGGCCCGACCGGCTCGTGGTCGGTGAGGTGCGAGGGGCCGAGGTGACGGACCTGCTGGCGGCGTTGAACACCGGGCACGAGGGCGGGTGCGGGACGGTGCACGCCAATGCGGCGGGTGACGTTCCCGCTCGGCTGGAGGCGTTGGGGTCGACGGCGGGGCTGGGGCGGGCGGCGCTGCACAGCCAGCTCGCCGCCGCGCTCTCCGTGGTCGTCCATCTGGCGCGCGACCGCAGTGGTAACCGGCGGTTGGCCGAGCTCCACGTGCTGGAGCGCGATGCGAACGGCCTGGTCAGCACTGTACCCGCGGCTGTCTGGGGGTCGCAGGAATTTCACCGCGAAGTGGGCTGGCCGCGGTTGCAGCGGCTGTGCGCGCGAGGGCGTGATGAGACATGACGGGTGGCCTGCGGGAGGTCCAGCCGATGGCCGTTTGCACCGCGCTCCTCTGCCTGGTCGCAGCCCTGTGGTACGGCCTGGGGGCGGGGCGCACGCCCCGGCGCACCAGGTTGCTCTTCGCCCCCACCGGAGCGGCGGTGTCGACACCATCGGCGGTGCCAGGGGCGGGCGAGCGCACGGCGGGGGCTCCCGGCCTGTTCGCCGCGCTGGAGCAGGGTCGTGCGTGGCGGCGTTGGCGGAAGCGCGTGCGGGCTGAGGTGCGGCGCCGGGACCTCGGCGGGGAAGTGGCCTGCCTGCCGGCCGGGGTGGCGCTCGCGCTGGCGACGGGCTCCGTATTGCCGCTGGTCGGCGGGCTGGCGGCGGCTCTGGCGGGGCGGCGCTGGCGGCGGAACCGGGCCAAGGAACGGGAACGGGAGCGCCGGCGCGCGGCCGTGATCGGGCTGTGTGCGGCGATCGCCGGCGAACTGCGGGCCGGCCGACAGCCGGGGCCGGCGTTGCGCGCCGTGGAAGTGGTCGAGTTCCCCGAAGCATGGCGGGCGGTCACGACGGCGGCGCGCTTCGGCGGAGACGTGCCGGGGGCGCTGCGCGAGGCCGCCGGGTTGCCGGGCGCTGAGGGGCTGGCCGGTGTCGCCGCCTGCAGGCGGGCGGCGGTCGCCGGCGGCGCGGGGCTGGCCGTCGGGCTCGACCGGGTCGCCGTGGCGCTGCGTGCGGAAAGCGATCAACGTGCCGAGCTGAACGCACAGTTGGCGGGCGTTCGGGCGACGGCCGTGATGCTCGCCCTGCTCCCCCTGTTCGGCCTCGTCATGGGCAGCGCACTCGGGGCCGAACCGCTGCGCATCCTGCTGGAAACGCCTGCGGGGGTGGGCTGTCTGGCCCTCGGCGTGTTGTTGGAGTGGGCCGGGTTGGTCTGGACCGCGCGGATCGCGCGTCGGGCCGCAGCGCCGACGGCCCGCCCCGGAAGGCCGGTTCTGGCAAGGCTGAAGGGGTGAGGCGAGTGCTGCCCGTAGAAGTTATCCACAGGCTGGGGACGGCTCTTTCGCTCACGTGCTTTGCTGGCGGCATCGCGCTGCTGGTCGGTGCGGCGCGGGGACGGCGGTCCGCCTGCCGTCGCCGCGCGGCCCTGTGGCCCGATTGTGAGCAGACGCCGCCGTCGGGCCCGCCCCCGCACTGGAGGCGGCACGGCCGCACCCGAGCGGGCCGAGTCGGAATCGTACGGATCGGGTTGGGTGCACTCGGCTGCGGGTGCCTGCCACCCCTCGTCATCCAGGGGTGGGCCGGTTACGGCGCGGGTCTCGCCCTGGCGTACGGCGCCTGGAGATGGCAACACGTGCACGCCAACACGATCGGAAAGGAGACGACGAAGGCCGCGCCCGGTACCGACAGCGAAGTACTGGATGCGCACGAGACGGCCGTTGCCGCAGCTCAACTGCCCTTGGCCGCAGATCTCTTGAGCGCCTGCCTGGCCGCCGGGGCCGGGCCCTGCGAAGCGGCCGACGCGGTGGGGGACTCGCTGGACGGACCGGTGGGACGCCGACTCGGCCAGGTGGCCGCGGAACTGCGCCTCGGCGGGGAGCCCGCCGTGGTCTGGCATCGGCTGGGCGCGCTGCCCGGAGCGGCCGGGCTCGCCCGGGTGCTGAGCAGGGCGATGGAAACCGGGGCGCCCGCCATCGATCCCGTTGCCCGCCTGGCCGCCGACTGCCGCGCCGACCGCGGCCGACAGGCCACGGCCCGGGCCAGACGCGCCGGCGCCCTGGCCACCGCCCCGCTCGGCCTGTGTTTTCTGCCGGCCTTCCTGCTGATCGGTGTGGCGCCGGTGGTGATCGGACTGGCGGAGGGGCTCCTGACGGCCTGAACCACGGCAAGGACCGGGGCGGACCGATGTCCACGACAAGTAATCAGACACGTACGAAGCATTGAGGAAGTGGGGAAGAAGTGGTGACCAGCAAGGTGGTGCAGAGGCGGACGCGCCGGGGCGCGGGTTGGCGCGGTGCGCTGCGCGGCAGGTGGGACGCGGGGATGGCGACCGCCGAGTACGCCGTGGGAACGATCGCCGCGTGTGCGTTCGCCGCGGTCCTCTACAAGGTGGTCACGAGTGGGGCCGTGAACGGCGCACTCCAGTCGGTCATCGAGAAGGCGCTCCATGCGAACTTCTAGAGCGCGTGGCGAGCAGGCGCGCGGTAGCAGAGCACGGGCGCCGGGGGCGCGCAGCCGGCCTCGGTCGGGCCGCTTACGCCGATGTGACCGCGGCTCCGTGAGCGCCGAGGCCGCAGTGGTGCTACCGACGTTGGCGCTGTTCGCCGTGGCGCTGCTGTGGGGCCTGACCGCCGCGTCGGCGCACATCCAGTGCGTCGACGCGGCCCGGGCGGGCGCGCGGGCCGCCGCCCGCTCGGAGTCGCCGCCGGCCACGGTGGCCGCGGCCCGTTCGGCGGCCCCCCACGGCGCGAAGATCACCATGCACCGCGAGGGCGACCTCGTACGCGTGCGCGTGGAGGCCCGTACGGCAGGACCCGGTCCGCTGGCCGTTCGATTGCAGGGGGAGGCGGTTGCCCTTGCGGAGGAGACGATCGCAGCGAACTGATCCGCGGCGGCGGCCCGGCCCCGCGACGCGACCCCGCGCGGCGGGCCGGCGGTGGGGCGACCGGGGGATGGCCACGGTCTGGGCCGCGGTGGCGGCCACGGCCCTGTGCGCGGTGTTCGCCGCGCTGCTGACCATGGGTTCCGTGGTGACCGCCCGGCACCGGGCCGGTGGCGCGGCGGACCTGGCGGCCCTGGCCGCGGCCGACCACGCGCTGGAGGGCGAACGGGCGGCCTGCGACCTGGCCGGCCGCGTCGCGCGGGCCCAAGGGGCACATCTGGTGCGCTGTGCGGTACGGGGCGAGGTCGCCGACCTCACCGTGGAGGTGCCGGCGGCCGGGGTGGTGGCAGCCCTGCCGGCGGGGGCCTCGGGGAAGTTCGTGCCCCGTGTGCGGGCCCGCGCCGGGCCGCCCGCCAGCGAACTTCCCGGGACCGCGACAGACGACCCCAGCCGGGCGCGGACCGCGGCGTCCGGGGCCACCCGGAGCCGGGAAAGATCCCCGACGGGGCGCGTGGGCGCGCGCAGAGTGGTGGCGCTCGCGGCGGACCCGATACCGGCGCCGGACCGCCGGCTCGCCCGGGGCCGGCCGGTGTGGCGGGGCGACGAGGGCTCGTCGGCCGCCCGCCGGAGGCCGGACGCTACGCCGACGGCGGGTCCGCAGCGGGCGGTGCCTGGGTGAGGAGTTCGGTGAGGAGCCGTACGGCGGCCTTCTTGTCCAGCGGGTCGTTGCCGTTGCCGCACTTGGGCGACTGGATGCAGGACGGGCAGCCGGAGGCGCACTCACAGGCGGCGATCGCCTCGCGGGTGGCCGTCAACCAACGGGCGGCGGTGTGGAAGGCCCGCTCGGCGAAGCCCGCGCCGCCCGGGTGCCCGTCGTAGACGAACACGGTGGGCAGCAGGGTGTCGGGATGCAGGGGAACCGAGACGCCGCCGATGTCCAGGCGGTCGCACGTGGCGAACAGCGGCAGCATGCCGATCGAGGCGTGCTCCGCAGCGTGCAGCGCGCCGCCGAGGGCCTCCGCCGTCACCTTGGCGCGCTCCAACTGGTCCTCGGTGACGGTCCACCACACGGCGCGGGTCCGCAGTGTGCGCGGCGGCAGGTCGAGCTTCGTCTCGCCCAGGACCTCACCGGTGATGAGCTTGCGACGGAGGAAGGAGACGACCTGGTTGGTGACCTCAACCGACCCGAAACACAGCCTGGCATCGCCCCACGGGATCTCCGCGCTGGCTTCCAGGATGGCGATGCCGGTCGTGTCCCGGGCCGTCGTCGAGTACGAGGGGTTGGCCTGGTCGACGAGGGCGGCCGAGTCCTCCAGATCGAGGTGGCGCACGAGGTACGTACGCCCCTGATGCAGGTGGACGGCCCCCTCGTGGACGGTGGTGTGCGCGGCGGCGGCGTCCACGGTGCCGAGGAGCCGGCCCGTCGCGGCCTCCACGATCTGGACGGGCTTGCCGCCGCCACCGCGGATGTCGGTGAGGTCCGCGGCGCGCTCCCGGCGGGTCCAGTGCCAGCCGGTGGCGCGGCGGCGCAGCAGCTTCCGCTGTTCCAACTGCGGCAACAGCCCGGGGGCAGCCGGGCCGAAGAGGCCGAGATCGGCTTCGGTCAGCGGCAGTTCGGCCGCCGCTGCGCACAGGTGCGGGGCGAGCACATAGGGGTTGTCGGGGTCGAGCACGGTGGATTCGACCGGTTGTCGGAAGAGAGCTTCGGGGTGGTGAACGAGATAGGTGTCCAGCGGATCGTCGCGGGCGACGAGAACGGCCAGCGCGCCCTGACCGGCGCGCCCGGCCCGCCCTGCCTGCTGCCACAGCGAGGCCCGGGTGCCCGGATAACCGGCGAGCAGCACGGCGTCCAAGCCTGCCACGTCAACACCCAGTTCCAGCGCGGTGGTGGCGGCCAGGCCCAACAGCTCGCCGCTGTGTAGGGCGCGCTCCAAGGCTCGGCGTTCCTCCGGTAGGTAGCCACCGCGATAGGCGGCGACGCGGTGCCGCAGGCCGGCGGAGACCTCGGCGAGGCGTTCCTGCGCGATGAGCGCGATGAGTTCGGCGCCGCGTCGTGAGCGTACGAAGGCGACCGTACGGGTGCCTTGGACGGCCAGGTCGGTCAACAGGTCGGCGGTCTCGGCGGTGGCGGTGCGGCGGACGGGGGCGCCACGTTCGCCGTGCAGTTCGGTCAGCGGCGGCTCCCAGAGGGCGAAGACGAGTTCGCCCCGCGGCGAACCGTCCTCGGTGATCTCGACGGGAGTGACGCCGGTGAGGCGGGCGGCCGACCGCGCGGGGTCCGCTGAGGTGGCGGAGGCGAGGAGGAAGACGGGCTGCGCGCCGTAGCGGGCACAGATGCGGCGCAACCGGCGCAGCACCTGGGCGACGTGCGAGCCGAAGACCCCGCGGTAGGTGTGGCACTCGTCGATGACGACGTAGCGCAGTGCGCGCAGGAAGGAGGACCACCGTGGATGGCCGGGCAGGATGCCGCGGTGCAGCATGTCCGGGTTGGTGAGGACGTAGTTGGCGTAGCCGCGGATCCACTCGCGTTCCTCGACGGGCGTGTCGCCGTCGTAGACCGCGGCGCGGACTCGGGAACCGAGCGGCGCGGCGAGTTCGCTCACCGCCCGGCGTTGGTCGGCGGCGAGCGCCTTGGTGGGGGCGAGGTAGAGGGCGGTGGCTCGCCGGACGCCCGTCTGCTTGCCGGCGCGGACGGTTGCGCCGGCGCGTGCGCCCTGCCGGGCGGCGGCCGTGGTGCGGGGCTGGCCGTGTCCCGGTGGCGCGGACGCCCGGGCGGACCGGGCGCCGTCGGCGGGGACAGGGCCTGACTCCGGTCCGGCCTCCGACGCAGGGCCCGACGTCGCCGCGGCGTGGGGAACGGCGGGGTCGTCGGGGCGGGGAACGGCATCGGGGTCCGCTGGGCCGGCCTGGTCGGTGGTGCTGCTGGTGGAGGTGGTGGAGGTGGGTGGGGAGGGGGCGGGGGCCGGGGGGCCGGGGGGAGCCGAAGGGCCCGCCTCCGCCACCTCCGCCGCGGTCTCGCCGCCGTCGAGGAGTGCGCTGAGTACGGGAGCGAGGTAGGCGAGCGACTTGCCCGAGGCCGTGCCCGTGGCGACGATCACAGAATCACCGCGCAGCGCGTGCTCCGCCATCTGGGCCTGGTGGCTCCAGGGGCGGTCGATGCCGGTCGCGGAGATGGCGTCGATCACTTCTGGCCGGATCTCCGGAGGCCAGTCGGCATGCCGGCCCGTATGCGGGGGCAAGTGCTCCGTATGAGTGATGCGCGCTGCCCGGTCCACCCCGGCGGCGAGCTGATCCAGCACGGCTCGCGGGGAGCGACGTATCCCGGCGGGTCGCGGGAGTTGATTGTGGGCCATTGACCCAGAGTCTGTCACTGGCGTGGCGGACAATGGGCTCAAGGCGTCGTGCGCGCCTACTGGTAAGTGATTGAATGCCATCGCGGCTGCCGATCCATGGGGGGCGACCGCTCGATGCAAGGTGCTGGAGGTTCCGTGGACCTGTCCCTGTCGACCCGGACCGTTGGCGACCGTACGGTCGTCGAGGTCGGTGGCGAGATTGATGTATACACCGCGCCCAAACTGCGGGGGCAGTTGGTCGAGCTTGTGAACGACGGCAGCTACCACCTGGTCGTCGACATGGAGGGCGTCGACTTTCTCGACTCCACCGGGCTCGGCGTGCTGGTCGGCGGGCTGAAGCGGGTGCGTGCCCACGAGGGTTCGCTGCGCTTGGTCTGCAACCAGGAGCGCATTCTGAAGATCTTCCGTATCACCGGCCTGACCAAGGTGTTTCCCATTCACACCTCGGTTGATGACGCCGTCGCCGCCACCGACTGACGGTGCCGGTCGCCCCGCCCTCAGGGCGCGGGGTGGAAGATCGTCGTGGCGGGGGGAACCGGGCTGATGGCCCGGCCCCTCCGCGAGTTCGCCCTTTTTGGCTGAGTGGAAGAGGGCAGGTATGACCGAGGGGGATGGCATGGCCACCGTCGAACTTCGTTTCAGTGCCCTTCCGGAGCACGTCCGTACGGCCCGGCTGGTGGCAGCCGCTGTGGCGCGCCGGGCCGGGGTCGACGAGGCCGTGCTGGACGAGGTGCGGCTCGCCGTCGGTGAGGCGTGCTCCCGGGCCGTCGGTCTGCACGTCAGTCATGGCGTGACGGCGCCGGTGTGGGTGGCGCTCACCGAGGAGGAGAAGAAGTTCTCCATCGAGGTGGGCGACGAGGCGCCGCGGGCCGTGACCGCCGGGGACGGCGACGTCACGGCGGGCGGTCCGTCCGGCGAGGACGCCGCGGCCGAGGCTGACGACGAGATGGGTCTCGCGGTGATCAGTGGCCTGGTCGACGACGTCGAGGTGACCTCGGGCGAGACGGGCGGAGTCATCCGGATGAGCTGGCCGACGGCCAACGCGTCCGAGGCTCCCTGATCCCTGCGCCGCTGTCTGCTGGCCCTGAGCTGAAGAACTGAGCCGCTCCCGTTGTCGGGTGCGGCTTTTCAGCTTTCTGTGCACGTTCTTGCTGTGGCTGTGGCTGTGGCTGTGGCTGTGGCTGCTGTGGCTGTGGCGTGAGTTGTGTTGCCTTGGGGCTGGTCGTTGGGGTGTGACTGGGGTGATGGGTGGGGGCAGTGAGGCGTGGACCTGGCCGTTTCTGGCCGTTCTTGGTCGTCTTTCTGCCGTTGAGGTGCAGAGGATGTGCGGGGCTGGGCGGGTGGTGGGGCGAGGCGTGTGTGCGTACGGGCTTCGCGGACCCGCGGCCCGGCGCTGTGTTCTCGGGAGGCTTGCGGGAAAGGCCCTGTGCGGCGGTTGGTGGGGCGTGCGGGCGGCAGGTGGGGGATGGGGAGGGCGCGCGGGGGTGGGGGCCGGCGCGGGCGGGTGCGCGGGGTGGGGTGCAGTGGGGCGGTGACTGCGCTTACTTCGCGCCCTCTTGAGCCGGGATCGTTTCTGGCAAATGCGGTCTCGGCGCGGTCGAAGAGCGGACTTTGTGCACGAGTTAGCGTAATGCTTTCAAGCTGTTTGGTGCTGCCATCGGAGCCCTGGGTAAAGCTCTGAGCAGGGGAGTTAATAAGACTCTGAGATCATTTCTCGAAGGTCAGCTTGCATGCTTCTTTCCTTCGTATGGGGGAAATTGCTGCGGCCGAACCATTCGATCACCACTGATGCAGGCGAATTCCCTTTGAGGGGCCCTGTTTTGATCTCGTGTTGATCCCTACAATCCGTCCACATCTTGAGCTCAGGACGCCTGAGCGTGGCGGCTGTTTCGCGGTCGCGAAACGGCTGCGCGCCCATGTGCCAAACGTCAAGGAGGACGAATGGCGGGGCCTGCTACCCCTCATCAGCTAGACCTATCCCCAACCCTGGCTGCTGCCGAGCTGACCGACGGCAACCGGGTGATCGTCCTGGTGATCGCCGCCGTGGCGGTGGCGGCGCTGGCCGTGGCGATGGTGCTCGTACGGCAAGTGCTCGCGGCCGGCGAGGGCACGGACAACATGAAGAAGATCGCGGCTGCGGTGCAGGAGGGCGCGAATGCCTACTTGGCCCGGCAGTTGCGCACCCTCGGCGGATTCGTGGTGGTGGTGTTCTTCCTGCTCCTGCTGTTGCCGGCCGACAACTGGTCGCAACGCATCGGGCGTTCGCTGTTCTTCTTGATCGGTGCCGGATTCTCGGCGGCGACCGGCTATATCGGCATGTGGCTCGCGGTTCGCAGTAATGTGCGGGTCGCGGCTGCGGCGCGGGCGGCAACGCCGGAAGAAGGGCAGCCGAGTAAGGACCTCACCGAGGTTTCGCACACGGCCATGAAGATCGCTTTTCGTACTGGCGGAGTGGTCGGCATGTTTACCGTCGGCCTCGGTCTGCTGGGTGCCGCATCCGTGGTGTTGGTATACGCGGCCGACGCGCCGAAGGTGCTGGAAGGTTTCGGCCTGGGGGCTGCCCTCATCGCCATGTTCATGCGGGTGGGCGGTGGAATCTTCACCAAGGCCGCCGACGTCGGCGCCGACCTCGTGGGCAAGGTCGAGCAGGGCATCCCGGAGGACGACCCGCGCAACGCCGCGACGATCGCCGACAACGTGGGCGACAACGTCGGAGACTGTGCGGGCATGGCCGCCGACCTCTTCGAGTCGTACGCCGTGACCCTGGTGGCGGCGCTGATCCTCGGCAAGGTCGCGTTCGGCGACTCGGGGCTGGCCTTCCCGCTGATCGTGCCGGCCATCGGCGTGGTCACGGCGATGATCGGGATCTTCGCGGTGGCGCCGCGGCGCACCGACCGCAGCGGCATGTCGGCGATCAACCGGGGCTTCTTCATCTCCGCGGTGATCTCGCTGGTGCTGGTGGCCGGCGCGGTCTTCGCGTACCTGCCGTCCTCGTACGCCGATCTGGACGGCATCACGGACCAGAAGATCCTGGCGCACGACGGTGACCCGCGGCTGTTCGCACTGGTCGCGGTGGCCATCGGCATCCTGCTGGCCGCGCTGATCCAGCAGCTCACCGGCTACTTCACCGAGACCACCAGGCGCCCGGTGCGGGACGTCGGCAAGACGTCGCTGACCGGCCCCGCGACGGTGATCCTGTCCGGCATCTCCCTCGGGCTTGAGTCGGCGGTGTACTCGGCGGGGCTGATCGGGCTGAGCGTGTACGGGGCGTTCCTGCTCGGTGGTTCGTCGATCATGTTGGCGCTGTTCGCGGTGGCGTTGGCCGGTACCGGGCTGCTCACCACGGTCGGTGTCATCGTTGCCATGGACACCTTCGGTCCGGTGTCCGACAACGCCCAGGGCATCGCGGAGATGTCCGGTGACGTCCGGGACGAGGGCGCCCAGGTGCTCACCGACCTGGACGCGGTGGGCAACACCACGAAGGCGATCACCAAGGGCATCGCGATCGCCACGGCCGTGCTGGCCGCTGCCGCGCTGTTCGGCTCGTACCGGGACGCCATCGCCGAGGCGGTGGAGGACGTGCACGCCAACGTGGCCGGCGAGATGAACCTGAGCATGGACATCTCACAACCGAACAACCTGGTGGGGCTGGTCTTCGGCGCCGCGGTCGTCTTCCTCTTCTCCGGGCTCGCGGTCAACGCGGTCTCGCGTTCGGCCGGTTCCGTGGTCTACGAGGTGCGGCGGCAGTTCCGCGAGAAGCCCGGGATCATGGACTACTCGGAGACGCCCGACTACGGCCGGGTGGTGGACATCTGCACCAAGGACGCGCTGCGCGAACTCGCCACGCCGGGACTGCTCGCGGTGCTCGCGCCCATCGCCGTCGGGTTCTCGCTGGGGGTCGGCGCGCTGGGCGCCTTCCTGGCCGGGGCGATCGGCGCCGGCACCCTGATGGCCGTCTTCCTCGCCAACTCCGGTGGCGCCTGGGACAACGCGAAGAAGCTGGTGGAGGACGGCCACCACGGCGGCAAGGGCAGCGAGGCGCATGCCGCGACCGTTATCGGCGACACCGTGGGCGACCCGTTCAAGGACACGGCAGGACCGGCGATCAACCCGCTCCTTAAGGTGATGAACCTGGTCGCGCTGCTGATCGCGCCGGCCGTCGTCAAGTTCAGTTACGGGGACGACGCGAGCCCGGGGCTGCGCGCGGGCATCGCCGTGCTGGCGATCCTGGCCATCGTCGTCGCGGTCTACCTCTCCAAGCGCCGCGGCATCGTGGTCGGCGACGAGAGCAGTAGCAGCAACAACGCCGAACGCACGGCGAAGAGCGCCGATCCCGCGGTGGCTTCCTGAAGCACACGGCGCATACCGGCTCGGGCCCGAGGGGCGTGGCCGGGGCTCGTACGCCGGGCCCGGGGCGTACGGGAGGTACGGGGCGTGCGCCTCGTATGCATGTGGGTGCCGCGTACGCCGTGGTCGTCCGTGCGTGCGTCGGGCACCTCGCCCCCGGTGCCCGGCCGCTGCGGCGGGGCGGTGGCCCTGCTCGGCGGGGTGCCGGGGGAGCGGCGTAGCTGGTGGCCCGGCCCGCATGGAGCGGGTTCGGGCCACTGCCAGTTGGGCTGCGGCGCTGCGCAGGCTGCGTGGCGGGCTGTGGGCTGTGGGCTATGGAGTGCTGGCGGTCGGATGGTCCGTGGTTCGCCGCCGCGACGGTGACCGGCGCGGTACGGAGCAGCGGCGGTTCGGCGTGATGGCAACGCGGCGGTGACCGGCGCGGCCCGGGGCAGTGGGCGGTTCGGTGTGGTGGCGGGTTGGTGTCATGGCGGTTTGACGCCATCTCGTAGCGGGGCGGTGTTGGTGCCGGCGTAACAGGAGGGCGGGTCGCGCGCGTTGGCGTGTGCCCGCCCCCGTTGCTGTTGGCGGAGGTGGCGACGGGGGCGCGGGGGCGTGTTGGTGGCGGGTGGGGCGCGGGCGCGGTACGGGAACGTATGGAGCCGGTCGGCCGTCCGTATGGCGAGGCGAACGCCACGCCCAGTGCGGTGGAAATAGCCGTAATGAGGTGCATAAGGGATGCTCGACTCGTAGCTCTCGCTGTGGGGGCGTGTAAGTTCCGGGGCCGAGGGCCATGGAAGGGACCAATCCGGTGAACAAGAAGCTTGTGGCGGCACTGTCCGGCGGTGCGGCACTGGTACTGGCGCTGACCGGCTGCGGCGGTGATGACGGCGACGACAGTAAGAAAAAGGTCGAAAGCTGGGCCGAAAAGGTCTGTAACGGAGCGCAGCCACAGCTCAAGAAGATCAAGGACGCCAACGCGGCGATCCAGGGCGCAGCGGACGAGCCGGACTCCCTGAAGCTCCAGCGGACGGACTCCGTGGCCTTCCAGCAGATCTCCGACGCGTACCGGGCGCTGGGCACCCTGGTCAAGGACGTTGGCGCGCCTCCGGTGGACGGCGGGGACAAGTCCCAGACCGACGCGGTCAAGGAGCTCAACGCCACGTCCCGCGCGTACGCGGACCTGAAGAAGACCGTCGACGAGCTGGACACGAAGAACAAGTCGAAGTTCGCCGAGGGTCTCAACGGCATCGCCGAACAGCTCGACAAGCTGAGCAAGAGCGGCGACGGCGCGTTGAAGCGGCTGCAAGAAGGCAAGGTCGGCGAGGCCATGGCCAAGCAGCAGGGGTGCAAGCGCGTGAACACCGGCGCGTCGGCGCCGTCCGTCACCACCAACGAGCCGGCCGGCGAATCGTCCTGACGGCGGCTCGGCGGCTCGGCGGCTGGGCGGCTCGGGGCTTGAGGTTTCGGGATCTCGGGATCTTCGGGTCCTGAGGTCTGGCGTCTCGGCGTTCCAGTGTTTCGCCGCCGTCGCTGCCCCGCCGCCTCTCCGCCCGCCGCGGCACCGGTGCGACCACCGGTACGACGTGCCGGCGCGCCGCGGGTGCCCGGAACGGCGCTGTGCCGGACGCCCCGCGCCCCCGGACTCCTGTGGCAGCCCGGCGTGCGCGGGCGGCGCCCGGCCGGCGCGGCGCCCCTGCGGTGACCGCGCGGCACCTGCCCGCCCGCCCAGGTGCCGTGCAGAATCCGCAGCTCACCCATGGTCCGCGGGCCGGTCCACGCAGCGCCGGCCGCTGAACCTCGATGCCGTCCTACGCTCGCCGCGAGCGCGGGCGAGGGCCCTGCGCGTGCGGATTGACGGTCCGTACGAACGCGGAACGACGGCCGTACGGGCGGCATCGACGGCCCCGCGAGAGCGGCGGCACCACGGGCCCGGGGCCCCCCCCCCCCCCCCCCCCCCCCCGGCCCCCCCCCAGTGGGGGGGGGGGGGCCGGCCCGGGGGGCCCGGGGGGCGCCCCCCAAGCC
>NZ_JBEHZD010000460.1:0-6598 GCF_040240285.1 Streptomyces sp. HSW2009
CCCCCCCCCCCCCGCCCCCCCCCCCGCCGCCCCCCCCCGGCGCCCCGGGGGGGGGGGGGCCCCCGCCCGGGGCGGGCGGACGCGACCGGTCGAGCGGGCCGGACGGGCCGCACGGGTCGGGCTGGTTGGGCCGGCCGGGGCTGGCCAGGGCGGTCGGGCCGGTCAAGCAGGTTGGTCAGGCGACCAGTTCGGTTCCGGCGGCGGTCCTCGCGGTGGAGATCCGGCGCAGGGCCGTGGCGCCGTCGCAGCGGTACGCGCCGAGGCCGGTCTGCCGGGCCACGATGCCGCGCTCGGCCCGCAGCAGCCGCAGCCCGCGACGCAGCAGGTAGGGCACCGGCTTGCGGGCCTCGCGCAGGTCGCGTACGAGCCGGCGGCGGAAGGTGGTCAGCGGGCGGCCGGCCAGGCACAGGGCGTCGGCCAGCAGGCCGAGTTCCCGGCAGCGGTCGACGATCTCCGCGGCGAAGATGCCCTCGGCCACCACGAGCGGGGCGCCGTCCAGGGCGAGGCTGGTGCTGCCGGTGCGCGCGCTGGTGGGGATGTCGTACAGCGGCACCTCGGTGCGGCCGGTGCGGCACAGTGCGTCGATGGCCGCGACCGCCACCTCCGCGTCCCAGGACAGCGGCGAGTCCCAGTCGGCGCCGCCGCCGTCGGCGAGGGCGGGCAGCGACGGGTCGGTGGCCTCCTTGTAGAAGTCGTCCAGGTTGAGGACGGGCAGCCCGGTGCGGGCCGCGAGGGAGGACTTGCCCGAACCCGAAGGGCCGGTCAACAGGATCACGCGGGCGGAAGGGGGAGGCGCTGTCACGGGACACCAGTCTGCGGCATTGCGCCGAATGAGGGACCCCCTGGGCGGGAGAGTGGTTGGCCACCGACCCGGTCAACTACCGTGCGTGTCCGATTGGTGACCCATTTCTAGGAATCTGGTAGGTGCTCATGGCCTCACGCCCGGGTAACAAACAGCCCTTCGCTGCGCGTGCGCTGCTGCGCGCGGGGCTGGTGGTGTCGGCGGCCGGTGCGGCCCTGGCGGCGGGCGGCGCGGCCGGCGCGCAAGCGGCGCCGGCGGACGACCTCGTCAACCACGCCCTGACGAACGCGCAGGACCTCGCGGCCGAGACCGAGGCCGGTCGGGGCCCCAGCCCGCAGGAGGCGATGGCGAAGACGCTGCCCGCCGTGGTCGGTGGGGTGGTGGGACCGGTCAAGCACCTTCAGGTCGACCCGTTCGCGGGCACCGGCGCCGACCCGCTGGCCAATGCCATCGGCACCCAGATCGCCGACTTCCCCGAGGTCAGCACCGCCGATCTGACCGCGCCGCTGACCCGCGGCGACACGATCGGGGAACTGCCGCTGGCCCGCCAGGTGCTGGGCGCACTGCCGGGCTGAGCCGGCGCCGGCGGAGTCGGCCGTGCGTGTGGCCGGCCGCCCGCGGAGCCGGTCGTACGCGCAGCCGGCCGTACGCACAGGGCCGTGCGCAGAGTTGGTCGTACGCAGAGCTGGTCGTACGCGCAGGAGGGCGGGGGCGGGGGGGGCGCGCCCCCCCCCCCCCCCCCCCCCCCCCCCCCTCCTCCGTACGGTCCGCCGTGCCGCCGTGACCGTGCCGCCGTGTCGCCGTGCCGGTGCCCGTGCCCGCCTTCTCCGGCGCCGGTCGGCCGGGTGCTGCGGATGGTCCGACCGCGCCCGACCCCGTACGAGCGGCGGCGTGGGAGCTAGCTGCCCATCGGATGCCAGACGGTCTTGGTCTCCAGGAGGGCCAGCATGCGGGCGGTGCCGGGGTCGGCCGTCCAGTGGGCGCCCTTGGACTTGTCCCCAGGCTGTGGACGGAGCACCCGCTTGAGGTTGTCGGCCGCGGCGCGCTCCAACTCCACCGCGAGCTCCCCGGCGGTGCCCGTCAGGTCGATGGCGTTGACGTCCTGGTGGGCGGCGAGCGGCGGGCCGAGTTCGGCGGCCCGGCCGGAGAGGACGTTGACCACGCCGCCCGGCAGGTCGGAGGTGGCCAGCACCTCGCCCAGGGAGAGCGCGGGCAGCGGCGCCCGCTCGCTGGCGACCACCACCACCGTGTTGCCCGTGGTGATCGCCGGGGCGATCACCGAGACCAGCCCGAGGAAGGCCGAGTCGGTCGGCGCCAACACCGCGACGACGCCGGTCGGCTCGGGCGTGGAGAGGTTGAAGTACGGCCCGGCGACCGGGTTCGCGGCGCCGGCCACCTGGGCCACCTTGTCGGACCAGCCCGCGTACCACACCCAGCGGTCGATCGCGGCGTCCACCTGGGCCGCCGCCTTCTTCGCCGGCAGGCCCTGGGCCGCGGCGACCTCGGCGGCGAACTGCTCGCGGCGGCCCTCCAACATCTCGGCGATGCGGTAGAGGACCTGGCCGCGGTTGTACGCGGTGGCGCCCGACCAGCGCGGGAACGCCTTGCGGGCCGCGACCACCGCGTCCCTGGCGTCCTTGCGGGAGGAGAGCGGGGCGTTCGCCAGCCATGCGCCCTGTGCGTCGGTCACCTCGTACACCCGCCCGCTCTCGGACCGGGGGAAGGCGCCCCCGATGAAGAGCTTGTAGGTCTTGAGCACGCTCAAGCGGTCAACGGTGGTCATGCGCGCTCGCCCTTCGGGCTCGTCGGTGCTGCCTGCTGCGGGCTCGCGGGGTTCAGGTAGGCGGCCAGGCCGTGTCGGCCGCCCTCGCGCCCGTACCCCGACTCCTGGTAGCCGCCGAACGGCGACGTCGGGTCGAACTTGTTGAACGTGTTGGACCAGACGACGCCGGCGCGCAGCTTGCTCGCCATCCACAGGCTGCGGCTGCCCTTCTCGGTCCAGATGCCGGCCGAGAGCCCGTACGGCGTGTTGTTGGCCTTCTCGACCGCCTCGCCGGGGGTCCGGAAGGTCAGTACGGAGAGCACCGGGCCGAAGATCTCCTCGCGCGCGATGCGGTGCGCCTGGGTCACGCCGGTGAACAGGGTGGGCGCGAACCAGTAGCCGGCCGTCGGCAGTTCGCACGCCGGGGACCAGCGCTCGGCGCCCTCCGCGTCGCCTGCGTCGGCCAGGGCCGTGATTCGGGCGAGCTGTTCGGCCGAGTTGACGGCGCCGATGTCGGTGTTCTTGTCCAGCGGGTCGCCGACCCGCAGCGTGGCCATCCGGCGCTTGAGCGCGGCCAGCAGCTCGTCCGCGATCGACTCCTGGACCAGCAGCCGCGAACCGGCGCAGCAGACATGGCCCTGGTTGAAGAAGATGCCGTTGACCACGCCTTCCACGGCCTGGTCCAGCGGGGCGTCGTCGAAGACGATGTTGGCGGCCTTGCCGCCGAGTTCGAGGGTGAGGCGCTTGTCGGTGCCGGCCACCGTGCGGGCGATGGCCTTGCCGACCTCGGTGGAGCCGGTGAAGGCGACCTTGTCCACGTCCGGGTGGGCGACCAGCGCGGCGCCGGTGGAGCCGTCGCCGGTGAGGATGTTCACCACGCCGCGCGGCAGCCCCGCCTGCCGACAGATGTCGGCGAAGAACAGCGCGGACAGCGGCGTCGTCTCGGCCGGCTTGAGCACCACCGTGTTGCCGGTGGCCAGCGCCGGGGCGACCTTCCAGGCCAGCATCAGCAGCGGGAAGTTCCACGGGATGACCTGGCCGGCCACACCCAGCGGGCGGGGCGCCGGGCCGAAGCCCGCGTGGTCGAGCTTGTCGGCCCAGCCCGCGTAGTAGAAGAAGTGCGCGGCGACCTGCGGCAGGTCCGCGTCCCTGGACTCGCGGATGGGCTTGCCGTTGTCCAGCGACTCCAGGACGGCCAGCTCGCGCGAGCGCTCCTGGACGATGCGGGCGATGCGGAACAGGTACTTGGCGCGCTCACTGCCCGGCAGCGCCGACCAGCTCGCGAACGCCTTGCGGGCCGCCCGTACCGCCTGGTCCACGTCCTCGGCGCTGGCCTGCGCGACCTCGGACAACACCTCTTCGGATGCGGGCGAGAGCGTCTTGAAGACGGCGCCGTCCGCGGCCTCGCGGAACTCGCCGTCGATGAAGAGCCCGTAGGACGGCGCGATGTCCACCACCGCGCGGGACTCGGGGGCCGGTGCGTAGTCGAATGCCATCTGTGTCAGTCCACGCTCACGTAGTCGGGGCCGGAGTAACGCCCGGTGGTCAGCTTCTGACGCTGCATCAGCAGGTCGTTGAGGAGGCTGGAGGCGCCGAAGCGGAACCAGTGGGCGGACAGCCAGTCCTCGCCCAGCGTCTCGTTGACCATCACCAGGTACTTGATCGCGTCCTTGGTGGTACGGATGCCGCCCGCCGGCTTCACGCCGACCTGCACGCCGGTGCTGGCGTGGAAGTCGCGCACCGCCTCCAGCATCAGCAGGGTGACCGGGGGCGTGGCGTTGACCGCGACCTTGCCGGTGGAGGTCTTGATGAAGTCGGCGCCGGCGAGCATCGCGAGCCAGGAGGCGCGGCGCACGTTGTCGTACGTCTGGAGCTCGCCGGTCTCGAAGATGACCTTGAGGTGGGCGGCGCCGCCGCGCGGGTCGCCGGCCGGCCGTGCGCACGCCTCCTTGACGGCCCGGATCTCCTCGAAGACCGACAGGTAGCGGCCGGAGAGGAAGGCGCCGCGGTCGATCACCATGTCGATCTCGTCCGCGCCGGCGGCGACCGCGTCCCGGGTGTCGGCCAGCTTGACCGGCAGCGCGGCGCGGCCGGCCGGGAAGGCGGTGGCCACCGAGGCGACGCGCACCGCGGAGCCGGCGACGGCCGCGCGGGCGGTGGCGACCATGTCCGGGTAGACGCAGATGGCGGCGACCGGCGGCGCGCCGTCGCCCGGCTGCACCCCCTTGGCGGACAGCGCCCGGACCTTGCCGGGGGTGTCCGCGCCTTCCAGCGTCGTCAGGTCGACCATCGAGATGGCCAGGTCAATGGCGTACGCCTTGGCCGTCGTCTTGATCGAACGGGTGCCGAGGGTCGCGGCGCGGGCGTCGAGGCCGACCGCGTCGACGCCGGGCAGGCCGTGCAGGAAGCGGCGCAGCGCGCCCTCGCTCGCGGTCACGTCCGCCAGCGAGGCCAGTCGCTCGGCGGCCTCGTTGCCGTATGCGGGAACTGTGGTGGGCATGGTCACAAGGCGAGCATATCTACGCGCGTAGCGGCATGTCACCCCCGGGAAGCAGTGCGGTTTTTCGATGCCGTACCGCAACGTCCGGATTTCGGAGCGTCGGGCACAATCGGGCCCATGACGAGTCCGGACCCCTCCTCCTCCCGCGCGCAGTCGCCGGCGCAGCAGCAGCCGCAGCAGCCGTCGCCCGACCAGAACGGCCGGGGCGACGCGGCCGAGCAGGCCGAGCGAGCCGAGTTGGCTGAGCGAGCTGAGCAGAACGAGCAGGCGGCTGAGGCCGCGGGGGCCGGTGAGCCTTCTGGAGCAGTCGGGGCCAGTGAAGCTGCCGAGTCCGCCGGAGCAGTCGAGTCCGCTGAAACCGGTGAAGCAGCCGGGGCCGCCTCCGACGGCGCCGCGGGTCGGGCCGGCTCCGCCGGTGCCGGGCGGCGCACCGAGTTGACCAAGCGGGCCCGGGCGGGCGCGACGAAGGCTTCGGGGACGGACGGGGCCGCTGGGCCTGCCGGGGCTGCCAGTGCTTCCGAGGCCGCTGGGTCTGCCGGGGCTTCCGGGGCTTCCAGGGCTTCTGGGGCCACCGAGGGCGCGGGCGCCGCGGACGACGTTGGTACGAAGGCGACCCGTACCGCGGGCCGGCGGTCGGCGGGGGGCGCCGGGGCCCCGCCCATCGACCCGGCCCGGGACGCCGCCGGCGACGAGGGGCTGTACCAGGAGCGCGTCTACCGCTCCACCGGCGCGATGGCCACCGGGGTGCTGCTGTTCGCGCTCGGGGCCTGGCTCGGTGGCGACGCGCTGGTCCGCGGCGAGGGGCGCACCCCGTGGCTGGCGCTGGCCGGGCTGCTGGCCGCGGTGCCGCTGGTGGTGGCGTTCACGGTGCGGCCCGCGGTGTTCGCGGGTGCCGACCGGCTCCGGGTGCGCAACCCGTTCCGTACGATCACGCTGCCCTGGGCCTCGGTCGAAGGGGCCCGCGCCGGCTACAGCAGCGAGGTGCTGGCCGGCGGGCGCACGTACCAGCTCTGGGCCATCCCGGTCTCGCTGCGCCAGCGCAAGCGCGCCTCGCGGCGGCGGTCGCAGGCCGCGGCGGCCGACGAGGCCCCCGCCCGCTTCCAACAGCACAGCCGCCGCCCCGAACCCCTGGGCGCGGCCGGCCGCGCCCCGTCCGACCAGGCCATCGATGACATCCGCGAACTCGCCGAGCGGTACGCGAAGCGGGAGGGCGCACAGGGCGCGCCGGTGGTGCGCTGGGCGTGGGAGGTGCTGGCGCCGTCTGCGGTGGGAGTGGTGCTACTCACCGTGCTGGCCAGCACTGGTTGAGTGCTAGGGCTGGCCAGCACTGGTTGAGCGCTAGCGCTGGCCAGTACGGGCTGAGTGCCCGCGCCGGCCAGCGAGGGGTTGAGTGTCGGGCCGCCCGGGCCGAGCGGGGGCTTCCTCTGCGATGACGCGTCGGGGGGGGGGGGGGGGGGGTGAAAAGGAGGGCAGGCAACCACCCACCCCCGCCCGCGCGGGCGGGCGGGGCGCGCGCGCGCGCGGCGCGCCGGGG
>NZ_JBEHZD010000461.1:0-6545 GCF_040240285.1 Streptomyces sp. HSW2009
GGCGGGCCGTCGCCGCCCTGCCGCTGGCCGCCGGCGGGTCGGGCGGGGCCGCCGCGCCCGCCGCCGCGGCGCTCCTCGATGAGGGCGACCGCGCTGGGCGGCAGCCAGGCCGATGCCGTACCGCTGTCGTCGCCCGCGGAGAACAGGTGCGGGGCGAGTTGTGCCTGGAGGTCGGCCGGGGTCGGTCGCTCGTCTGCGGTCATCTGCATGCACGACTCGATGAGCGGGTGCAGTTCGTCCGGCAGGCCGCTCAGGTCGGGGCCCTCGCGGAGCAGCATGAAGACCGTCTCGACGGGGTTGGCGCCGTGGTACGGGGCGTGTCCGGTGGCGGCGAAGACCAGGGTCGAAGCGAGGGAGAAGACGTCGCTGGCGCCGGTGACGCTGCGGGAGTCGCGGGCCTGCTCGGGCGACATGTAGGCCGGGGTGCCGACGGCCACGTTGGTCATCGTGAGCCGGGTGTTGGAGACGCCGGAGGCGATGCCGAAGTCGATGACGCGCGGCCCGTCCTCGACGACCAGCACGTTCGACGGCTTGAGGTCGCGGTGGACGAGACCACCGCCGTGGATGGACTGGAGTGCCTCGGCGATGCCGGCCGCGAGCCAGCGCACCGCCTGGGCCGGCAGCGGCCCGCACTCGTTGACTATTTCCTCCAGCGAAGGGGCGGGCACGTACGCGGTGGCCAGCCAGGGCACCGCGGCCCGTGGGTCGGCGTCCACGACGGCGGCCGTGTAGAAGCCGCTGACGGCGCGGGCCGCCTCCACCTCGCGCGTGAAGCGGACCCGGAAGAGCTGGTCCTCGGCGAGCTCCGTCCGTACGGTCTTGATCGCGACCCGCCGGCCCGATGCCGAACGGGCCAGATAGACCAGCCCCATGCCGCCCGCGCCGAGCCGCCCGAGGACCTCGAACGGTCCGATTCGCCTCGGGTCCTGCTGCGTGAGCTGCTCCACTGCCTGACACCTCCCCGTGGGGGCCGGAAAAGGTGCGGCCCCTTGCAGCGTCTCACCGGCATGGCCCACCGGCGGTACGCATCCCGCATTCTCTCCGGCGAACGCGCCGGTTGCGAACCCGGGGGCAATTCGCCGTGTCCCGGGCGGATCGGTGACGATCTCCCCCACCTTTTCCCGCCGTGCGTTCCCGGGTACGAGACCGGCCCGCCCCCCGGGGGGGGGGGGGGGGGGGGGGGGGGGGGCCGGGGGGGGCCGGGGCGGGCCCCGCCCCGCCCCCCCGGGGGGGGGGGGGGGGGGGGGGGGCGCCCCCCCACCCCCCCCCCCCCCCCCCCGCGGGGGGGCCCGGGCCCCCCCCCCCCCGCCCCCGGGGGGGGGGGCGCGCCGGTACGGGGCGGGACAGGGGCGCGCACGGTACGTCCGCGCGCGCTCACGCCGGGCGATGCGGGACGGCGCTGGCGCGCCGCGGCGGCCGGCCCCGGGCGGGCGGGGTACGGGGTGCCGCGGGTCGCGTACGGGTCAGGCGCCGGTGGTCGAGCCGGGCCGTACGACCATCAGCACCACGACAACGGCCCAGGTCAGCGCATAGAATCCGGTCACCATGCCCAGCTTGGGCATGCGGGCGGCCATGGCCCGCAGCGCGCCGGGCTCGGCCGCGTCGTCTTCGAGGAGCATGACGGCGCCCTGCTGGTAGCCGAGGACGGCGATGCCGAGCAGCACCGCGGCGATCAGGGTCAACACCATCGAGGCGATCAGCCAGGTGTCTCCCATCACACCCATCTGTTGCGCGGTGAGCATGCCGAGGATCGGCACGGAGGCGCTGAGGAGCGCGTAGACGCGGCTGATCCGGTGCAGCAGCAGGACCGAGGCCAGGGAGCCGGCGCGCTCGGCGGGGGCGGCGGGCGCGGCTTCCGGGGCGGGCTTCGAGGCGGCGGGCGTGGTGCTGGAGGCGGTGGGGGACGCCGCGGCGGAGGTGGCCGCGGACGAGGCCGCGGCTGCGGTCCTGGCGGCCGTCGCCTGCTGGGTCTCGTCGCTGGTCGCAGGGGGCGGAACGGTGGCGTCCGCGTCGCCCGACCCGCTCGGCCCGGCCGCACCGCCCGCTGCCGTCGCCGCCGCGGCCGTCAGGGCCTGCCGGGCGAAGCGCGGGAAGAGGCTCGCCGCCACGGTGACGGGGCCGATGAACATCACGGCCACCAGCACATGGATGCTGAGCATGAGCTTGGTCATGGCATGCCCTCCCGATCGGCGCCCCGAACGAGCACCAACCCCTAGTTTCAGTCTGCCTTAAACTTGCATCGAGGCTAGCATCGCGCCGCTGCCCGCTGCCGGGCGGCCCCCGGGCGGGGCACGGACGCGGACGGGGCACCGGCGAGAACTGGGCGCCGGCCCGGCCGCACGGCCGGCGAGCGACCGAACGGAGGCGGCCTGACGTACGGGCCCGGCGTACGGACCAGACGTACTTGCCGGGCATCCGAGTCGGGCGTACGACCCAGACGTACGAGCCAGCGAACAGGTGCCGCCCGGTGCGGGCGGCGGAGGGTGGGAAGCACGTGACGCAGAGCCCGGTCGGACCCCCGGGTACGCCGCCGTCGCCGGCGCTGGTGGCGCCGCGTACCGGGATGCTGCTGCTCACGGCGGGGCGGCTGGTGCGTGAGGAGATCGACCGGGCGCTGGAGGCGCGCGGCCTTTCGCTACGACATGTGAGCGCGCTCGGCCACCTCTCGCGCGAGCCCGGCCTGTCCTACAGTGCGCTGGCCCGCCGCGCCGGGGTCACCGCGCAGAGCATGCAGGCCACGGTGCGGCAGTTGGAGCGGGCGGGCGCGGTCGCCCGGCAGTCGCGGGCCGGGCGCGGCCGTACCGCCGAACTGCGGGTCACCGCGCGCGGCCGGGACATGCTCACGGAGGTCGACGGCGTCCTGTCCGCCACCGAAGAACCCCTCCTCGCGGGCCTCTCCGCAGAGGAGCGCACGGTCTTGGCCAAGGGCCTCCTCCAGGTCCTCAGCAATGGTTGGCGCGCGCGCCGCGACACGCCGCTCCCCGTGGAACCGCCCGCGGCGGGCCCGGCGACGCCCTCGGCCTCGCCCTCGCCCTCGCCCTCGCCCTCGGCCTCGGCGCCAGCTTCGGCTTCGGATCGGGCTCCGGAATCGGCACCGCGGCCGGCGGTGGAGTAGGCACCGCTCGGCTGACCGCTGGCCGGGGACGGTGGGGACGGCTGGGGTGCGCGGTGCGTACGGAGCGGCTGGGGCGAGCAGTGCGCCGTGGGGCGCCGCTCGGCGTGAGCCCCGTACGCGCCGCACGTTCCCCACGCGTACGGCGCCGGGCCCCGTTGCGTAGGGAACACGTACGCCGCGAGCCTGCGCCCAGGGAACGTCCGGCGCGGGCCCCGTGCAGGGGAAACGTACGGCGCGGGCCGCCCCGCCCCGCGCCACGGTCTGACTACGCGGGCGCGGGCGCGCGCGAGGCGGCCCGTCGGCTGGGGCCCGAGCCGTCAGGTCGCCCGGGGCCCGGGGCCGTCAGGCGGCGCGTCGGCCGCGGGTGGAGACCAGGGGCCAGGAGGTGATGGCCACGGTCGGGTCGGCCAACAGCTCCACCATCCGGTCGAGTTCGGCCTCGGTGGCGCCGGCCGCGAGCAGTCGGGGGCGGAGCTGGACCGTGTTGTGGGTAAGCAGGCGGGCGCCGGGGCTGCCGGCGGCCCAGCTCTCGGCGTGTACCCGGGTGTGCACGTCGGCCAGGCCGAGGCCGGCCATCGCCGCGTGCGCCTCGACCCCCCCGGCCGGGTCGGCGCCGCTGGCGACCAGGAGTTGCTGGGTGAGGTCGACGACCCGGTGCACGATCGCGGCGTCCTGTTCGCTCGGCACGGTCAGCGGGCGCTGGAGCGAGGTCGCGTCGAACTCCTCGATCAGCAGCCAGCCGCCCGGGGCGAGCGAGGCGACCAGCTTGGCCAGGATCTCGCGCCGCTCGGGGAGGTGGCCGAGCACCAGCCGGGCGTGGACCAGGTCGTACCGGTCGTCGGACGGCAGCGGCCCGCGCAGGTCGTGCTGGCGCCGCTGGAGCCCGGCGGCCGGCGTGGTCAGGGCGAGTTCGATGTCGGTGGCGAGCACGCTGCCACCGCCCGGGTGCACCAGGTCGGCGAGGTGGTGCGCGATGGAGCCGCCGCCCGCACCGACCTCCCAGCAGCGGGCCCCGGCGGGCAGGTCGAGTTCGGCGATGCGGGCGATGGTGATCGGGTCGTACGCGGCCTCAAGGGCGCCCAGTCGGGACGGCGCCTGGGCGGCCTGGTTGTCGAACGCGTAGTCAGTGGTGACGGACATCGGAACCTTTCGCGGGGCTACGGGGCTACGGGGCTACGGGACTGCTGGGCTACGGGCCTCGGGAGTTGCGGGCCTTGCGGGGCACGGGCCCTTGGGGTTACGGGGCCTTCGGCTGCGGAGGGCGGTCGGCGGGATGCGGGGCCGCGGGGCAGCGGAGCTACGGAGCAACGGGACTCCGCCGGGCGCGGGGCTGGCGAGTACGGGGCCGGTGGGCCCCGTGAGCCGGCGGCCGGGGCGAACGGAGCGGACCACCTCGCGCGCGAGGACGCCGGCGGGCACCCGGCACACCCGGCGCCGATGGTTCAGAGGATCTGGACGCGCTGGAGCCGGCGCGGCGACTCCCGTTGGAAGGACTCCCGGCGGTGCAGCACGGCGTGGTTGTCGATGAGCAGGTAGTCGCCGTCCTGCCAGGTGTGGGTGTAGCCGGTGTCCCCGCGGTAGAGCCGTTCGTGCAGGTCGGCGAGGAGTTCGGGGTGGGCGTCGGCCGGGATGCCCGCGACCTCAAGGTCGAGCGGGTTCTCGTACTCGTCGGCCGGCAGCGGCTCCGCGTACCGCAGCGTCGGGCGCCCGGTGATCGGGTGCGGGCCGACCAGCGGTGTGGTGAAGCTGCCGCCGAAGTGGCCGCGCTTCTCGACCGTGTAGGTGATCTGCACCTGCTCCCACAGCGCCCGGCGCTCCGGCTCGGCGTTCGCAAGCAGCAGTGTGGTGTCGAGGAAGGTGGTCTCGCCGCCCGCGTCCGGCAGCGGCGCCTTCAGGCACTGGAAGAACATGTACGCCGGCGTCTGCGCGGCGAACGCGCCGTCCCAGTGGTAGGGGACGCAGCCGGAGGTGAACAGGTAGTTCTTCGGCTTCTCCTGCACCACCAGGTCGAGCACCTCACCGAAGTCCCAGGTCAGCAGGGGTCCCCAGCGGCGTGCGCTGTCGGCGAAGGCGTCCTTGGACAGCGGCGCGAAGCCCCGCAGCACCACGACCCTGAACTCCCCGACCCAGCGGGCGAGCAGGGCGGGCGAGAGGGCGTTGACGTCCGTGTCGCCGCCTGACTCGATGACCACGCCGAAGGGCTTGAGGTACGAGCGGTCGATGCGGATGGCGGGGTCGAGCGGTAGGGCTGTGCTCATGACATGACCTCCTGGAGGGTGAGGTGGGGGGCGACGAAGTGGCTGGGGCGGTTGCCGCGCCACACCAGGGATGCCTTCAGCTCTTCGGCGTGGCTGCGCTTGGTCAGGAACATGCCGTCCCCGGTCTCCAGGGCCACCCCGTGCCAGGGGGTCAGCCAGCGGTCCCGGGTGCGGACGAGGTGGAAGCCGATCTTCTCGGAGTGCACCGGCTGCGGGTGGATGGAGAGCCGCAGCGCGTCCGGGTACGTCTCGGCGACGAGCCGGCTCCAGGCGTTGGAGCGCCGGATCACCTCCCAGGCGACGGGCTTGGCCTCTTCCCTGACCTTGGTACGGCTCCTGCCCTCGCTGACCGCGATCCGGTCCTCGAACATAAAGCGGTGGATGCCGTTGAACATCCCGCGCACGTTCTCGTCCTGGGTGGCCCGGTGTTTCAGGCTCGCCAGCGATTCCGCGTACTGCGCCATGAGTTCGGTGCGCAATGCGTCGTAATCGGTGCTGCGGTACGCGTCGGCCAGCGCGTAGAAGCCGATGGAGCTGCCGTCGAACGACCTGACCATTCCTTCGAGTTCGGTCCGGTAGCGGGTGGCGTCGTCGTCGCTCACCCCGACCACGTCCGCGAAGACGTGGCCGTCGGAGCAGATCGTGACCCGGGCGCCCGGCGCGTGATAATGCGTCAGGTGGTCACAGAAGGACTGGAGGAATTCCAGGGCCAGGCGTTCCCCCATGTCGGGTAACGCGCCGAGCACCTTGCGGTCGTTGGGCGACTTGGCGGGAAAGGCCGGGATGACGAAATGCAGCGGCTCGTCGGCCTCGATGCACTTCAGTACCTTCTTTTCATGCGGGGCCCTGCACGCATCGCACGGCACATCGGCGCAACCCCCGTCGGGGCCGGCGATGAGCCGGCGGAACCGAAAGACGTGATTGAGGATTTCGGTGCTGGTCGCTCGCTGTTTGACCTGCGTCACCGCACTCTCCTGCCTCTGAGTAAAGGGATAGGTGTGTTACCCACGCGGCCTCAGCGAGGCCGCGTCCACCCGGCTGCCGGGGCGTTCTCCGGGGCCGGGGTCTTGTCGTGACGAAAATGAGGGGCATCGGGGAATCCGGGCGGGCGGCGGGCGGCCGGTGGCCGACCCGCGGGCCCCGCCCCCCCGCGGCGGCCGCCCCCCCCCGCC
>NZ_JBEHZD010000462.1:0-6523 GCF_040240285.1 Streptomyces sp. HSW2009
CCGCGAGGTTGTTCCTCGCGGCCCGCCCCGTCGTCATGGGTGTCCCGTCAGATGTGGGGGTGTAGGCAATGCCGTTATGGAGCGGCTGGGGGCGTGGGTCGGCGCAGGTCTTCGATACCGGTGGCGCATCGGGCGCCATCGAACTGACCAAGCGGCGCCCGACCATCTCGCTCACCAAACAGGGCGCGGCCAGCGGAAACCTACGGGTCAACCTGTCCTGGCGGATGCGCACCACCGACTTCAACGCCAAGCAGCGCAGTGGTTCGTGGCGCAATCCGCTCCAGATGTTCAAGCCCGAGATGGTGCAGACGCAGGGCCCCGCGATGGTCAACGTCGACCTCGACCTGGCCTGCATGTACGAGATGCAGAGCGGCGGCAAGGGCGTGGTGCAGCCGCTCGGCGACTTCTTCGGGTCGCTCAACGAGTCGCCGTACGTGCATCTGAGCGGTGACGACCGGTTCGGCTCGGGGTCCGGCGAGACGATCTACATCAATCTGGACCACAAGGACGACTTCAGCCGGCTGCTGATCTTCGTCTACATCTATGACGGCACGCCCGCCTTCGACCGTACGCACGGCGTGGTCACGCTCTTCCCCAGTAGCGGTCCGCGCATCGAGATCACCCTGGACGAGCGGGCGCCGCAGGCGCGCTCGTGCGCGGTGGTGATGATCGAGAACGTCAAGGGCGAGATCGTGGTCCGCCGCGAGGTGAAGTACGTCTACGGCTTCCAGTCCGAGCTCGACCGGCTGTACGGCTGGGGGCTCCAGTGGGGTCGGGGCTACAAGAAGGCCAAGATCTGAGCGGGCACGGGTGCGGCTACCGGCGCCGTTGGAACTGCGGTCCCTGGGGCGGCAGTTGGAACGGCGCCTGCGGCGCGGCCGGCACCGGCTGTGGGTGCTGCGGATAGCCGTAGGCCGGATGCGGCGGGTAGCCGTACGCGGGCTGTTGGGCCGGCATCGGCGGGTGCGCCGAGTGGCTGCTCCAGGGCGCCGCGGGGCTCGCGTCGGCCGCTGCGTAGGCGGGCGAGGCGGCCGGCTGCGGCGGCACGGCGGCCGGGGGAGCGGTGACCGGGGGGACCGGTGGGGGCGGCGGGTAGCCGTAGCCGGTGCCCTGGTGCGGTGCGGGCGACGGGCCGACGGCGGCCGTCGGCGCCGCGGCGTGGTGGGCGGCCACGGTCGGCCCGGTGGCGTCGGGCGGGCCCGGGGCGTGGACGCTCGGCTCGGGCGCGGCGGGTGCCTCGGAGTCGTCCACCGAGATGCCGAACTCGGTGGCGAGGCCGACCAGGCCCGAGTCGTAGCCCTGTCCGAGGGCGCGGAACTTCCAGCGGTCCCCGCGGCGGTAGAGCTCGCCGCACATCAGCGCCGTCTCCTCGCCGGTCTCGGCGGTGACCTCGAAGACCGCGAACGGCTCGGCGCCCTCGGGCGCGGTGCAGTCGTACAGCCGCAGGCACAGGTCCTGGACCCGGCCGAAGGGGCCGCCGTCGGCGGACGCGGCGAGCACCACCCGGTGCACCGCGGGCTCCAGCGGCCCGAGATCCGCCTCGATGGTGTCGGTCAGGCCCTCGGTCAGCCGCTTCTTGGGCAGGTGGCGGACGAGCCCGGAGGGGTGGCGCGGCTGGTTGTAGAAGACGAAGTCCTCGTCCGAGCGCACATGCCCGTCGGCGGCGAGCAGCAGCGCGGAGGCGTCCACGTCCGGCACCTCGGGCCCCGGCGTCCAGCGCAGCACGGCCCGTACGGCCGTTGCCGGCAGCGGGATGTTCGACCCCTTCGACATCACGTGCGTCATGGCGGCAATCCTGCCTTCTGGAGGGGGGTGCGAACAACGTGGGGGCCGTGCGCCGGCCGGCGGCGGGTCACGCGGCGCGGGGAGCGGCGCCGCGACGCGGGCTGGAAGGGTCACGTACACCCTGTGTATGCATGTGAGTTATCGGACTTTCACCCGCTTGGGGAACTCTTGACCTTCAACGGTCGTACGATTATCGGCCACGCTTCCGGCCAGTCGGGCCGTCGGAGGGCTACGGCAGCTCAGGGAGTCAAATGCGTCATTTCGGATATCTTTCGCCGGAAGTGCGGCAGGGCCTCTTTCATCGGGAGCCGGCCGAGTTCACCCCGGATGCGCCTGCCGGCACGCTCGCGGTCGCCCTCGGGGCCACCCTCTACACCCCGGCCACCCGCCCCAACCTTGCCGATGCCATCGTCAAACAGGCCGGTCGAGGCGTGGTTTCCATGGTGGTGTGCCTGGAGGACTCGATCGATGACAGTGAGGTGGCCCAGGGCGAGGAGAACCTGGTCCGGCACTTCGCCGCGCTCGACGCCCGGGTGCCGGCCGCCGAACTGCCACTGCTGTTCATCCGGGTGCGGACGGCCGAACAGATCCCCGACCTGGTCCGCAGGCTCGGCCCCGCGGTTCGCCGGCTGTCCGGATTCGTACTGCCGAAGTTCACCGAAGAGCGAGGCGTACCGTTTCTGGAGGCGCTGACCTCCTGTGATCTCGAACTGGAGCGGCGACTGTACGTGATGCCGGTCCTGGAGTCGCCGGAGCTGCTGCACCTGGAGACGCGGGCCGAGACGCTCGGCGGCATCGCCCGCACCGTCGACAAGTACCGGGACCGGGTGCTGGCGCTGCGGCTCGGCGTGACCGACTTCTGTTCGGCGTACGGGCTGCGCAGGGCGCCGGACATGACCGCGTACGACGTGCAGTTGGTCGCCTCCGTCATCGCCGATGTGGTCAATGTGCTCGGCCGTGCGGACGGCACCGGGTTCACGGTGACCGGGCCGGTGTGGGAGTACTTCAAGCCGCACGAGCGGATGTTCAAGCCACAGTTGCGGCGCAGTCCCTTCACCGGTGAGGCCGAGGCGCTGCGCACCGCGCTCATCGAGCACGACATGGACGGGCTGCTGCGCGAGATCGAACTCGACCGGGCCAACGGCCTCCAGGGCAAGACGTGCATCCACCCGACGCACGTGGCGCCGGTGCACGCGCTGTCGGTCGTCAGCCACGAGGAGTTCAGCGACGCGGTCGACATCCTCCAGCCGCAGCGCGAGGGCGGTGGCGTGCTGCGCTCGGCGTACACCAACAAGATGAACGAGGTGAAGCCGCACCGGGCCTGGGCCGAGCGGACCATGCTGCGGGCCGAGGTGTTCGGGGTGGCCCGGGAGGGCGTCGGATTCGTGGAGTTGCTGTCGGCCGGGCTGCCGGCGACCGGGTGAGCGCGGTGGCCGTGGGCGATGCTGCGGCTGCGGCTGGTGCGGTGGCCGTGGGCGCCGGGGCCGGGTGCTGCCCGGTCGGACGGGTGACAGGTCGCAGCGGTGGCCGGGTGCCGGGCGGCGGCGAGCGAGGGCGATGATGCGGGACGGTGTTGGCATGAGTGACGAGGGAGTGGGGCAGCGCGTGGTCTGGTCGGGGCAGTGGGTCGCGGACCATCTGGGGGTCGGCCTCAAGGACGCACCGGTGGGCGGGCCCGGGGACACACCGGACGACGCGCCGGACGACGCGCCCGGTGGCGCGCCGGGGCGCGCGCCGGATGCCGGTGGCGCCCAGGGCGGGGGTGACGAGCGGCTGCGGGAGTTGCTCGGCCTCGCGCTGCGGCGCAACCCGCGCCGGGCGCACCTGCTGGTCTCCAACGTGCTCGGCAAGCACGTGCCGCAGCGGCCCGCCGTCGTCTACGGGGCGGGGGTGCGGCTCGGACAGCGGGTGCGCGCGCTGCTCGGGGACGCGGACGCGGCGCGCGCGGTGGTGCTCGGGTACGCGGAGACGGCGACCGGCCTCGGCCACAGCGTCGCGGACGGGCTCGCGCTCGCCCCGTACCTGCACTCGACGCGCCGGCCGATCGCGCGGGTCCGACCGGTGGGCGGCTTCGAGGAGGAGCACAGCCACGCGACCTCGCACCTGTTGCTGCCCGAGGAGCCCGGACTGCTCGCCGGGGACGGCCCGTTGGTGCTGGTGGACGACGAGTTCTCCACCGGCCGTACGGTGTTGAACACCATTCAGACGCTGCACCGGCGCTTCCCGCGGGACCGTTACGTGGTGGTGGCCCTGGTCGACATGCGCTCGGCGGACGACCGCGCGACGCTGGACCGCTTCGCCGCCACGCTCGGCGCCCGGGTGGACCTGGTGGCGCTGGCCGCCGGCACGGTACGGCTCCCCGCCGATGTGCTCGCCCGCGGGCAGGCGCTGGTGGCCGAGCACGAGGCGGCTGCGGCTGGGGGTACGGCTGCGGCTCTGGCTGAGAGTGTGGGCGCGGGCGCGGCTGCGGTGGGGGCGGAGCCCGGCGCCGTCGGGCTGGAGGTGGAGCCCGGCGCCGTCGGGCCGCACCCGGTCGTGCACCGGGTGGACCTCGGCTGGCCCGGCGGCCTGCCCGACGGCGGACGCCACGGCTTCACGCCGGAGCACCGGGCGACCCTGGAGGCGGCGCTGCCCGGGATGGCCCGCCGGGTGGCCGGTGCGCTGGAGATCGGGGGCAAGGCCACGGCGGCGCGGACCCCGCGGGTGCTCGTGCTCGGCTTCGAAGAGCTGATGTACGCCCCGCTGCGGCTCGCCGAGGCGTTGCAGGCGGAGTTCGACGCGGAGTTCGACGCGGAGTTCGACGGGGCAGCCGGGGCCGCCGACGGCGGTGCGGGAGGCGGCGGCGCCCCGGCGGGTGGCGGTGCCGTGGCGGATGGCGGCGGCGCGGATGAGGGCGGTGGCGGGCGCGGAGCGGCGCCCGCGGCGAGGGCCGTCGCCGAGGTGCGGTACTCCACCACCACGCGCTCGCCCGTGCTCGCGCTGGACGACCCCGGCTACGCGATCCGCACCCGGCTCACCTTCCCGGCCCACGACGAGCCCGCGGACGGGCCCGGGCCGCGGTTCGCGTACAACGTGGCGCCCGGCAGCGATGCCGCGCGCCGGTTCGACGCCGTCGTCGCCGTCATCGACTCGACGGCCGACACGCCGGCGCTGCACGCACCCGGCGGGCTCGTCGACGTACTGGCGGCGCAGACGGAGCGGCTGGTGCTCGCGGTCGTGCCGTCGTACGTGCCGGCCGACGCGGCGGGGGACGGGGACGCGTCCGCGGACGGTGCAGCCGCTGGAGCCGACGCGACGGACGTGGCGCACGCGCCAGCCCCCACCACCCCTGCCACCCAGACGGGTGCCCCGCACCCCCAAGCCGTACCCCCGACCACCCGCACGCCGCGTGGCGTGCTCGACCGACAGGCCACACCCATGCAGGAACCGCTCCGCGGGCCCGACTTCTCCTCGTACGCCGCCGAAGACGTGGGGTGGCTGTTGCAGGACTTCTCCGACGTGCCGCTTGAGGCGCCCGTGGAGGAGCGCGAGGAGGCGGTGCAGAACGGCGGCGCGCACTACGCGGAGTCGCTGCCGATCGAGTACCAGCCGAGCGCCGCGTACCACGAGCTCTTCCGGGCCGCGCTCGACACCTCGGCCGCGCGCATCGCCCGGGCGGTGGGGGCCGTCACCGAGACGGTGCTCGCCGAACACTCCGAGCGCCCCGGCCGCGGGCCGAACGCGCGCCCCGTCCTGGTCTCGCTGGCCCGCGCCGGCACCCCGGTCGGCGTGCTGATGCGCCGCTGGGCGCAGTACGCGCACGGCATCGACCTGCCGCACTACGCGATCTCCATCGTGCGCGGCCGGGGCATCGACACCGCCGCGCTGCGCTGGCTGGCCACCCACCACGACCCGGCGGACGTGGTCTTCGTGGACGGCTGGACCGGCAAGGGCGCCATCACCCGCGAACTCGCCGTCGCCATCGAGGAGTTCGAGGCGTCGGAGGAGGCGGGCGGGGCGCGCGGCTTCGACCCGCGGATCGCCGTCCTTGCCGACCCGGGCGGCTGCGTGCGCACCTACGGCACCCGGGACGACTTCCTCATCCCGTCGGCGTGCCTCAACTCCACCGTCTCCGGGCTCATCTCGCGCACCGTGCTCCGCGCCGACCTGGTGCGGCCCGGCCAGTTCCACGGCGCCAAGTTCTACCGCGAACTGGCCGACGTGGACCTGTCCGGCGTCTTCCTCGACACCATCGCGGCCCGGTTCGCCGAGGTCGCGGACGCCGCGGCCCGCGACGCCAAGGAGTTCGTCGGCAGCCACCGGGCGCCGACCTGGGAGGGCTGGGCCGCCGTCGAGCGGATCAGCGAGGCGTACGGCATCCACGACGTGAACCTGGTCAAGCCGGGCGTCGGGGAGACCAGCCGGGTGCTGCTGCGCCGGGTGCCGTGGAAGGTGCTGGCGCAGCGCGGTGCGGGCGCCGACCTCGATCACGTACGGCTCCTCGCCGAACAGCGCGGGGTGCCGGTCGAAGAGGTCGACGACCTGCCGTACACCTGCGTGGGGCTGATCCATCCGCGCTACACCCGCGGCGCCACCGGTGCCGACGGTCGGGCGGTGGCCCAGTGAGCGCCGCCACCCGGGCGGGGGGGCCCCCCCCCCCCGGGGGCCCGGGCCCCCGCCCGGGCCCCGGGCCCCGGCTGTTCGGCGGCGGCCTGGGACCCGGCCGAGTACTACCCGCCGGGGACGCAGGTCTCGTACG
>NZ_JBEHZD010000463.1:0-6508 GCF_040240285.1 Streptomyces sp. HSW2009
CGTCAGCCCCCCGGTGGCCGTGCCGCCCGCGGCAGGGCGCGCATCGCCCGCCGCCGCAGCCGGGCCGGCCGCCGCCCCGGCCGCCGGCGGTACGTCGTCGAAGAGCCGCAGGTCATCCGGGTTGGGGCCGGAGGACGTCGCCGCTTCGGCGGCGAGCGCCGACCGGTCGGTCGGCAGAATCGCCGTGTCGGTCAGCGACGCCGCGTCGGTCGGGTGCGGCCCGGATATGCCGGGCAGCAGGGCCGTCGCGGCGGTGTCCGACGGGTCGCCGATCCGGGTGGCGCAGGTGCAACCGGGGCGGCCGTCCGCACGTGGGGGTGCGAAGCAGTGCGGGCAGAGTTCTCCCGTCACGGTTTTCCCTTCCTCGGGGTCGCAGGCGATTATGCAGACCGGACAGGTGTTCGCGCAGGCGGTTGTCCGCCCCGGGCGTGGCCTCGGCAGGCCGTACCCGGGCAAACGGGTGAGGATGGGAAGCAGAGCTGACCGCCGCTGGTGGATCAGGGGCGCAGCCCGACCCAAGGAGCCGCCATGGTCGAGGACGCCCGCCCGCCAGGCCGCGGGCCCGGCGCACGGGGCGACCCGCCCGGCACCGGCCGGACCGGGGATCAGCCGCCCGACGCCGACCACGCGTCCGCAGCCGCGTCCGCCGCTGCCGCATCCGCCGCCGGCGCCGCGGCACCTGAGCCGGCGACAGCCGCCGCCGGCCGACCGCCACGCTCCACCGGGCCCGCACCGCAGGGCCCGTACGACGCGCAGGGGCCGCACACGCCGCAGAAGCCTCACGATCCGCAGGGCCCGTACGACCCACACGGGCCGCAAGGCCCGCACACACCACAAAGGCCACACGACCCGCACGGGCCCGGTGGGCACCAGCAGGGTGCTGTCTGGGTGGCGATCGGGGCGCTGCTGCTCGGGATGTTGCTCGCGGCGCTCGACCAGACGATCGTCTCCACGGCGCTGCCGACCATCGTCAGCGACCTCGGCGGCCTGGAACACCTGTCGTGGGTGGTGACGGCGTACCTGCTGGCCTCCACGGCGGCGACGCCCCTGTGGGGCAAGCTCGGTGACCAGTACGGGCGCAAGAACCTCTACCAGATCGCCATCGTCATCTTCCTGATCGGCTCGGCGCTGTGCGGCATCGCCCAGGACATGTCCCAGCTCATCGGCTTCCGGGCGCTCCAGGGGCTCGGCGGTGGCGGGCTGATCGTGCTCTCCATGGCGATCGTCGGCGATCTGGTGCCGCCCCGGGAACGGGGCCGCTACCAGGGCCTGTTCGGTGCCGTGTTCGGTGCCACCAGCGTGCTCGGGCCGCTGCTCGGCGGCCTGTTCGTGGACCACCTCAGTTGGCGTTGGGTGTTCTACATCAACCTGCCGGTCGGCGTCGTGGCGCTGCTGGTCATCGCCGCGGCCCTGCACGTACCGCGGCGCGACACCCGGCACACCATCGACTACCTGGGCACCTTCCTGATCGCCGCGGTCGCGGCCTGTCTGGTCCTGATGGCCTCGCTCGGCGGCGTCAGCTACGACTGGGACTCCTGGCAGATCACCGGCCTCGGCGTGCTCGGCATCGTGCTGCTCGCGGCGTTCATCCAGGTGGAGCGGCGGGCCGCGGAGCCGGTTCTGCCGCTCAAGCTGTTCCGCAGCCGTACCTTCACGCTGTGCTCGGTGATCGGCTTCGTCATCGGGTTCGCGATGTTCGGCAGCATGACCTACCTGCCGACCTTCCTCCAGGTCGTACACGACGTCTCGCCCACCATGTCGGGCGTGCACATGCTGCCGATGGTGCTCGGGCTGCTCATCGCCTCCACCGCATCGGGGCAGATCGTCAGCCGCACCGGCCACTACCGCATCTTCCCCATCGCCGGCACCGCGGTCACCGCGCTCGGCCTGCTGCTGCTCCACCAACTCGACCGGCACAGCGGCGTCGTCGAGATGAGCACGTACTTCTTCGTCTTCGGGCTCGGCCTCGGCCTGGTCATGCAGGTCCTGGTGCTGATCGTGCAGAACTCGGTCGACTACGCGGACCTGGGCGTCGCCACCTCGGGCGCCACCTTCTTCCGCTCCATCGGCGCCTCCTTCGGCGTCTCCATCTTCGGCACGATCTTCGCCAACAAGCTCGGCCCGCGGATCTCCGACGCGCTCGCCGGGCAACCCCTGCCACCCGGCGTGGACCCGGGGCAACTCAGCGCCGACCCGCGCGCCGTCGGCGAGCTCCCGCCCACGGCCCGCGGCGGCGTGCTCGACGCGTACGCGCTCTCCATCACGGACGTCTTCCTGTACGCGGTGCCGCTGGTGCTGATCGCGCTGGTGCTGGCCTGGTTTCTGCGCGAGGAGCCGTTGCGCGGCTCGGTCACCGCGCCGGAGGCGAGTGAGGTCATCTCCAGCAACCCGGTCGAACGCACCTCGCGGGACGAGGTGGCCCGCGCGCTGTCCACGCTCGGCAGCCGCGAGGGCCGCAAACACGTCTATGTGAAGATCGCCCAGCGGGCCGGGGTCGATCTGCGGCCCGCCGCCTGTTGGCTGCTGCTGCGCATCAACCGGCAGGGCTCGGTGGAGCCCGCGCTGCTCGCCGAGCGCGCCGATCTGCCGCTCGGCGTGGTCACCGAGGCCGCTCGGCAGGTCGAGGAGCGCCACCTGGCGGTGCGCGAGGGCCTGACGCTCGTCCTCACCGACCGGGGCCGCGAGGTCGCCGCCCGGCTGGCCGGGGCCCGCGAGGAGTCGCTGGCGGAACTGCTCGGCGACTGGTGGGGGCCGGACCGGCCGACGGACCTGGTGGCGCTCGTGCACGAACTCACCGGCGAACTCTGCGGCTCCGACGGGGAGCGCCCGCACAACGGTGACGCCTACCACCCGCGGGCCGGCACCCGCCGCAGGCCGGGGTGAGGCCGGGACCGCGGCCTCAGGTGGGGCCGGGCCGGACCCTCGGCGGTGGTTTCAACGGCGCCTTTCGGGGTGCGGCCAGGCCGGGACCCGGCGATGGTTTCAGCCCAACTCCTTGGCGAACCAGTGCTCCGCGTACGGGTCCTCGTTGTAGCGCTCGATCTCCGCGTACCCGTGCCGTGCGTACAGGGCCCGCGCCTCCACGAGGTCGTGCCGGGTGTCCAGGATGATCCGCCGGGCACCGAGTTCCCTGGCCGCCGCGTGGGCCGCGGCCAGGAGCGCCGCGCCGCCGCCCGTGCCGCGCTCCGCCGGCCGGACGTACAGCCGCTTCAACTCCGCCGTCGCCGCGTCCCGCAGCCGCACCCCGGCGCAGCCCGCGGGCTCGCCCGCGTACCGCCCGACCAGGAACGCCGCGCTCGGCGGCACCAGGTCGTCGCTGTGGAACTCGACCAGGCCCGACGCGATCTCCTCCTCGGTCGAGCGGCGCCCCTCGTGCAGCAGGTAGTAGCGGTCGCTGACTTCGACGAGGTACGCGCGCAGCAGCGCCTCCGAGTCCGCCGCGTGGACGGAACGCGGACCGACCTCCCAGCCGGGCCGCGGGGCAGCGGGGCGGGCAGAAGCGGGGGTGGATGAGGTCATGCGGGCCATTGTCGGGATCGGCGCGGCGGCCCGCAGCAGAATTTCTCGGGGCGGGTGGGGCGGGTAGGGCGTGGGGGCACGCGCTGTGGGGGTATCGCCGAGAGACGGGCCAAAGGGGCAATGAGTTGATCCTGGCTGTGTCTTCGTCTGTTCAGCTGTCCGGCTCATCCTCGGCGAGGATGCGGTAGACGGTGGCGACCGAGGGGCGTTTGCCCTGGTCCTTGCCCGAGGCGGTGACGAGCTTGCGGGCGATCTCGGGGCCAGGTACGCCGTTGGCTCGCAGGCTGCGGGCGCAGTCGGCCATGTCGCCGTCGACGACCTTGGGGCGCCCGCCGCTTCATCTCGTGCACGGTGAAGATCACCCGTTGCTGGGGGACGGCCTTCTTGATGGTGCGGGCCAAGTCCACCGCCTCGACGAACTCGGGCCGGACCTTGACCCGGGTCCGTGACCTCTCAGAACTACTCATTTCTGCGAAAGGAGTTCATCGGACAAGCCGAGATGGTGGCGGAGTGCCTGTCGGCCGAGGGTGGTGACGGCAACGGCGCGCGTGGTCCCGACGGGGGTGATCCAGCCCGTGCCGAACGCGTGACGGCACAGGGCGGCACCGACGGCTCCGGCCAGGTGGGGGCGGCGTTCGGTCCAGTCCAGGCATGGCCGTACCGACGGCCGGCGCGTGCCGGTCGGGACGGTGATGCCGAGATCCTTGAGCCAGGTCGCTCCGGCGTTGGTGAGCCCGAGTCCGTGCTCCAGGTCCAGCAGTCTCCGCTCAAGCATCGCATCGGTGATGGCGACCCCGACGGTTCCGGCAAGGTGGTCGTAGCAGGTGCGGGCGTGGGCGAGGGCCTGTCGGCGGCCGGCTGCCGACAGGGAACGGGGTGCCGGGGTGCGCTCGGGCGCCATCGCGGCGAGACTCTCGACCAGCTCGGCAACGTGCGGACCGGCCAGACGCACGTAGCGGTGGCGGCCCTGCCGTTCCTCGGTCAGCAGGTTTCCGCGGACGAGCGCGTGCAAGTGCTCAGTCGCGGTCGAGGGCGCCACCCCCGCATGACGTGCCAATTCCGTCGCTGTCCAAGCCCGGCCGTCGAGCATGGCCAGACAGAAGCCCGCCCGCGTACCGTCGGCCAGAAGCTTCGCCACGGTCGCCAGGTCGGGACCGGCTACCTGTGCGCGCTGCATGTCCATGCGGTCCATTGTCCCCCGTGACACTTCGGCCCCGGCCGAAACAACCGGTCCCTAGGCTGCTCGCCATGAACACGGCACCTCCCAGCACCCAGCCCGCGCAGACAGTCGCCACCCACCTGGAGATCGAGCCGAGCATCCTGTACTTCGGGACGCCAGTGGTGCTCCTGTCGACAGAGAATCAGGACGGCTCGTTCAACCTCGCCCCGATATCGTCCGCGTGGGCCCTCGGGCGGACGGTGGTGATCGGGCTGGGCCGTGAGGGGCAGACTGCGTACAACCTCGGCAGCCGCCCCGACCTGGTCATCAACCTGCCGGCCCCCGCCCAGTGGCCGGCGGTGGAGCGGCTGGCGCCGCTGACCGGCCGGAATCCAGTGCCCACGACCAAGCCCAAGGGCTGCCGCTTCGAGCCGGACAAGTTCGCCGCAGCCGGCATGACCAGCGAACCGTCCCAGCTGGTCCGGCCGCCTCGGGTGGCCGGATGCCCGATCCAATTGGAGGCCCGCGCCGAGCGGGTGCAGCCGGATGTTTCCGGGAGCTTCGTCATCGTCGAGGCCGTCGTGTGCAAGGTGCACGCCGACTCCCGCATCGTTGTTCCAGGCACCGACCACATCGACCCCGCCGCCTGGAGCCCCCTCATTTACAACTTCCGCCACTACTTCGGACTCGGCCCGGAACTCGGTCACTCCTACCGCACCCAGACCCCCCGCAACGTCGAGGGGCCTGCTGGAGAACCTGCACTCGCCGACACAGCGCCCAACTGAGATCAGGCGGCCCGGCCGAAGCCAGCGGCGGCGGGGTCCTGGTCGCGCAGCGGGGGGAAGTCGACGTCCAGCTTGGGGTCATACGCCTCCGGTCGAACCCGCCGAGCTCCTCGACCGCCTTGGTGACGGCGCCGAGCCCCCCGGCCTGCACCAGCAGGGCCTTGGCCATCGCCAGGACGGCCGGGGAGACCTTGCCGCCCGGGCGCCGGGCGACCTCGTCCACCGGCGCCTCGTCGTCCAGGCCCTCCAGAGCCGCACGGACTTGGGCGGTCATGGTCGCGGCCTTCGACACGGCCTGATGGGCGGGGCCACCGTCGTCGATGTTCTTGAGCACAGTGCGGTGGTTCCCGATCAGGGCCCCGCCGCCCCTCCGTCCCGCCCCGTCCCGGTCCGCCCGGTCCGGCTCGTCCGGTTCGCCCGGCCGTTGCGCGGGAGGGTCGCGCTCAGCTCTTGGGGGCCGCCTGCTGGACGACATCGAAGGACCACAGGGTGGCGTCGGTGGCGGCCGGCCGCGGGCGCTCGCCGCCCTCGCCGCCGGCGTGGCTGGCCTTCATCGTGCTCTCCCGCCAGGCCGTGAAGTCCTCCTCGCTGCGCCAGCGGGTGTACACCAGGTACTGGTCGGTGCCCTCGACGGGGCGCAGCAGCTCGAACCACTCGAAACCGTCGGAGCCCTCCACCGCACCGGCCCGGGCGGCGAACCGCTGCTCCAGCACCTCGCGCTGTTCCGCCGGAACAGTGAGCACATTGATCTTGACGACGCTCACACGACACCTCTCACCCATGGCGGCCACCGGCATCGGTGACCTGGCCTTCGATCCGTACGAGCAGTCTCCTACACGGGCCCGCAGCCGCTCCGGCCGGGCGCGACGGCTCCGGCTACTTCGGCAGCTCGACGGTGAATGCGGGGGCCTCGCCCTGCGCGTCGTTGTCGTAGGAGCTGACGGTCCCGGCCCGACGGGCGACTGTGGCGACCCGGCGTGCGGGCGCCGGCCGGGGCTTCGGACCTGTGGCCGGCGCCGTGGCGAGCCCCAGCCGCGGGCGGACG
>NZ_JBEHZD010000464.1:0-6497 GCF_040240285.1 Streptomyces sp. HSW2009
CGCGCGGGGGTGCGGTGTGCGTCGGCCCGGACGACCCCGACGGGGAGCCGCAGACCCGGGGCGTGACCGGGGTCGGCGGCACGGTTCGGGTGCTGTACGGCGGGCCGCGCGGGCTGGCCGGCGACCGGCCACCCGTGGACCTCAGCCAGGAGACGCCCGGCGTCCCCGGCAGCGGCGCCGCGGAATCCGAACGCGACGATGCCTTCGGGCAGGCGCTCTCGGCGGCCGATGCCGACGCCGACGGGTACGCGGACCTCGCCGTCGGCGCACCGGGCGAGGCGATCGGGACGACGCCGGCGGTCGGCAGCCTCACGCTCCTGTACGGCACGCCCACCGGGCTCGGCGCGGCCCGGGCCCGCGGCTGGAACCAGGGCACCCCCGGCGTGCCCGGCAGCAACGAGGCCAAGGACGCCTTCGGCGCCCGTGTCGTCCTGCGCGACGTGAGCGGCGACGGCACGGCCGAACTCCATGCGGCGGCGCCCGGTGAAGACACCGGGGACGGTCGGGTCTGGTTGCTGTCCGCCGTGGTGGGTGACGGCCCGGCGACGGGCGTCGGCTACAGCGCGGTGAGCCTCCAACTCCCCTTGCCCCGAACTGACTTGGAATTCGGGCGCGGACTGGGGTGAGTCAGGGCGGCCCGGGGGAGAGTAGCCACTTTTTTGTGGGTACTTGGCTACGGGCGACCGGCGGGAGAGGCTGAAGGGGCGAGGCCACGGGGCCGAGCGATCCGGATCGAGACGGGCAGGCGCAATGCACTATTAGGTGGCAGAAGAAACCGCGTGAGCACCCTCGGGTTGCTGCGCGGCAAGCATGTCAAGACGGCGGTGGCCCCAGTCGGAGACCGGGGCGAGGGCCTTGGAGAGGTCCCTACCGAAATCCGTCAGGGAGTACACCGTCTTGAGCGGGCGGACGTCGTGCACCTCGCGGTGTACGAGGCCGTCGACTTCCATTTCGCGGAGCGCCTGGGTCAGTACCTTCTCGGTCAGTCCCGGCAGCGCCCGACGCAATTCACCCGGTCGACGCGGGCCGGATTCGAGTGCCCAGAGCAATGCGGTCTTCCACTTGCCGTCGATCACCGCTATCGCCGCGGTCACTCCGCACACATCCGGGTCCTGCGCCCGCATCCGCGCCATCGCCATCACCTTTCTCTTTTCCATCGAGATCGATCATTTCATTCTGCACGGGAGCCCAAGCATGTCCGCACACACCCACACCACCCCCAAGACCACCGTCACCGTGATCGGCCTGGGCCCGATGGGGCGGGCGTTGGCCGGCGCCTTCCTGGCCGCCGGGGTGGCCACCACGGTCTGGAACCGTACGCCGGGCCGGGACGGGGAACTGGTCGCACGCGGCGCGGTCAGCGCGGGGTCCGCCGCTGAGGCGGTCGCCGCGAGCGAACTGACGGTCGTCTGCGTCGTCGACTACGAGGCGGCGGACTCCGTCCTGCACCGCCCCGAGGTCACCGCCGCGCTCAAGGGCCGCACCCTGGTCAACCTGTCGGCCGACGTCCCGAGCCGGGCCAGGGAGGCCGCGGGGTGGGCCGCGGAGCACGGGGTGAGCTACTTCGACGGCGCGATCATGACGCCGACCACCACCATCGGAACGCCGCACGGCGTGTTCATCTACAGCGGCCAGCAGGACCTGTACGAGGCGCACAAGCCCGTCCTCGACGCGCTGGGCGGCACCCACACCCACCTCGGCGAGGACGTCGGCCGAGCAGCCGCGTACGACATCGCCCTGCTCGACATCTGGTGGACCGCGATGACCGGCTACATGCACGCCCTGGCCGTCGCCCGGGCCGAGGGCATCAGTGCCCAGGAACTCCTGCCGTTCGCCCAGGGCATCGGGCAGATCCTGCCGCCGGCCTTCGCGGATGCCGCGGTGGAGGTGGACAACGGCACCTACGCGGCCACGGTCAACCCGCTGACCTCGGCGGTCTCGACGATGGCCCACATCGTCCACACGTCCGAGGCGCACGGCATCGACGCGAGCGTCATCCGTGCGGCGGAGGGCCTGGGCCGCCGCGCCATCGGCCTCGGCCACGGCGGCGACGAACTGACCCGGGTGGCGGAGCTGCTGGGGCGCCCCGTCTGAGTGCGTCCTGGCTGAGCGCGTCCCGGCTGGGTGCGTGCTGTCTGTGGGTGCGCGCTGTCTGGGGACATTCCGGCTGGGCGCATCCCGGTTGGGCACGCGCTAGCCGAGCGCGTTCCAGTGGAGGGCGGCGGAGTCGCGCGCGGGGGCGGCCGGGCGCGTAGGGGGCCGGCTCGTTCCGTGTGAGGGGCGGACGGATACGCGGCAGCGGCCGGCGCGGCACCCGCCGGCCGCTGTCCGCCACCCACCATCCGCCACCCACCATCCGCCGGTCGCCACCTGCCACCGCTGCCCATCGGCCGCCGTCCACCAGCCGATTCGCAGGCGCTGCCCGAACCCTGCGCTACGGAAGCCAGCCGGCTCCGACGACCGTCAACGCGCCGTGGCACAGGGTGTGTTGTGGGTTGCAGACGGGGCAGGGCCTGGTGCCCGGGGTGGCCAGGAGGGCGCGGGCGGCCTCGGTGGTGACCAGGTCGGTGACCGGCGCCGCGTCCTGGCAGTCGTCGCGGTGCAGCACCAGCGACGCGTCCTCCTCCGGGGCCGCGGCCGAGTCGTGGACCCGCCACCACCCCGCTCCCCTCTCCTCCTCGACGTGCATGGGCGCGGCCCTTCCGGTCAGTCAGCTCGTCGGCATCGTTGCCTGCCGTCGATGCTTGTGCCTGAGCGGAGGGCGATCAAGTACCTACAAAAAAGTGCGTACGCACCCCCACCCCGAGCAGCCGACCCGCACCGACCCACTTCAAGCAGCCAACCTGTGCCGACCCGCAGCAACCCACTTCAAGCAGTCAATCCGCGCCGACCCGCCGCAACCCATCCCGAGCAACCCCATCGCGGCGACCCGCCGCAACCCACCTGAACCTGCTTCAACCAGCCCCAGCCAGGCACCCCAGCCGGGCCCACCGCTGACCGGGCCCACCGCTGACCGGGCCCCACCCGAGTGCCTCGTGAACTGCCCTGATTTCGCTACGAGTTGCCCACCCCAGAAGTGAGCAGCCGGCGTTGTGGGGTGGAGGGGTGCGGGTGGCTGGCGCGGTGTGGCCGGGGGCGTGTGCTGGCCCGGTGGGTGGGCCCGTACTGTGGTCCTGTTCAGGGGCCCGCCCGGGTGGCCCGTCGGCACCGTACGCGGCCCTGCCGGCATGCCGGGTGTGCGGTTCCCGCGGTGCTCCGCGGAGCCCTGGACCAGGCCGCCCGCGGAAGGAGCCCCAGCACCGTGCGTCCCCTACCGACCTGTCTGCTCTCCGACGGCCGACCGGCCCGGGTGAGTCGGGGGCACGACCCGGACCGCTTCGTCGAGATCGGCTCCCTGACCAAGGTGGTGACCAGCACCGCCCTGCTGCGGCTCGCCGAGGCGAAGACGCTCGACCCGCAGGACCCGGTGGAGCGCTGGCTGCCGGCGCCGGCGGGGACCGGAGTCACCCTGGCGCACCTGGCCGCGCACACCTCTGGGTTGCCCAGGCTGCCACCGGGCCTGAGCGGTCGTGACCCCTACGCCGGCTTCGACGAGACGGCGCTGCGCGCCCTGGTGGGCCGGCCGCAGACCTGGGACGCGGGGGAGCCCGGACGCCGGGAGGAGTACTCCAACTTCGGTTACGCCGTGCTCGGCGCCGCCCTGGTGGCCGCAGCCGGCCAACCCTACGAGCGGTTGGTGCGCGAGCACGTGCTCGACCCGCTCGGCATCGATGCGATGACGGCACACCCACCGCAGGACCGCAGGCTGTGCGCCACGGGGTGGTTCGGGCGCCCGCGCAAGCCGTGGACCATGGACGGCGCGATCCTGCCGGCCGGCGGCCTGTGGGCCACCCCGCGGGCGGCGGCGCGCCTGCTCACCCGGTTGCTGGTGGACCGCGCGTTCGGCGAACCCGCCCCCGCCTGGCGGCGTTCGGGCGACGTGGTCTGGCACAACGGCGCCACCCGCGACGCCTCCGTGTTCGCCGGGGCGACGCCGGACGGGCGCTGGGCGCTGGCCCACCGGCTCGGCGGCCCGCACAGCGACACCGACGCGCTCGGCGCCCGCGCGTTGCGACTGCCCGTGCGGGGCTGACCCGCCCCACGAGCGGACCGCGCCGGCCCCGTACCGTACGGCCCTGCTACCCAATCCGTACGGCCGGCGCCGGCCCGGCAGAGCACGGGCCCGCCGCGGAAGCCCTCCCGCGGCGGGCCAGGGCGAGTCGGTCGAGTGGCCGCGGACGGCGACGGCCGCCGGCGGGCGCACCGGGGTGCGGCGAGCCGCTAGCAGATCGGCACGCCGGGCAGTTGGGACGCCGGGTGGCTGATGTAGATGTTGGAGATGAAGCCACCCTGGTCGCGCAGCTTGCTCCACCAGTTGTTGGTGTAACCCTCGGCGCTCACGGTGCTGCCCTGCTTCTGGCAGACGACGGTGACGTCGGTCGGGCCGGCGAGCACGTTCACCACCGGCGAGTTGAGGTACGCATCGGCCCGCACCCGGATGTCGGTGCCCCAGGTGCGGAAGTTGCCGCCGCCACCGCCGCAGCCGTTGTCGCTGGTCAGGTACGACTGGTGGTACTGCGACGGGTAGGGGAGACCGGAGCCGTTGACGGCGATGTTCTGGCCCACGCCGTTCAGCAACTGCTCGTAGTGGATGTGGGCGCCCGAGGAGTTGCCCGTGCTGCCGGTGACGCCGATCTGCTGGCCCTGGCCGACCTGGGCGCCGCTGGGCACGGAGTAGGAGGCGAGGTGGAAGTAGTACGTCTTCCAGCCACCGCCGTGGTCGATGACGATGTAGTTGCCCGCGCCGCTCGGCTGTGACATCCGGGTGGCCGTGCCGGCCGCGGAGGCCAGTACGGGCGTGCCGGCGGTCGAACCACCGTCCGCGCGCACGAAGTCGAGCGCCCGCCGCACCTCGGCCGAGTGGTGGCTGTAGGTCCACTTCTGGCCACAGGGGAACGGGGCGCGGAAGCTCGGCGCCGCGGCGAGCCGGGCCCCTTCCCCGGGCGCCCCGGACCGCCCGGCGGCGTATCCGGGAGCTGCGACGAGACCGGCGAGCGCGAGCAACGAGGTCAGCAGCACTGACAACGTTCGCAGGCGTCTGTTGAGCATCGGGAGGACTCCTTCGGAACCGTGGGGAGGGTCGGCACTCCACCGCCCGGCGGGGCTGCGCCGGGCGGCGCCGATCACGTGTATCACCCGTTCAGCGCAGTGCGCACCCCTCACGACGCCCCTGACTTCCACCGGCCCGCTGGGGTCCGCGCCCCGTTCCACCCTTGTTCGCCGATGCGGCGCGCGCGGCGTGGACACCCCGGACCGACCGCGCCCGTCGCGCTGCGCAACTGATCCTTTACGATGCGGGTGAGCCTGACGTTGTGTCAGGGTCACGGCAGACTGGGAGGTCTGGATGAACCGCAGAGGCGCCATCGCCAGCGCACTGAGCACCGCCGTCATCGTGGTGGCGATGCCGGCGGCCAGCGCGGCACAGCCGGCACCGGAGCAGGCCGCGAAGGCCGCTTCGGTCGCGCGGGCGGGGGCCAGCGCCAAGGCGCAGCCGTGCACGGGTGCCTACCAGGGAGACGCCAGGCTCGGCCCCGAGCAGTTGCCGAAGCTGTGGCAGTTGCCGGTGGGCCCGCTGGTGCTCGGCTACCAGCGCACCGGCAAGCTCTCCCCGGACGCGTTCCTGAAGAAGTACTGGGAGGGCCCGGCCGACAAGGGAAGCTGGAAGTACCCGCCCAACGACGGCTTCGCCGAGGTGAACGGGAAGCTCGACAAGCGGCGCAGCCAACTGCGGCCCGGCCAGTGGCTCGACCGGTTCGGCTCCGAGTACGGCGGCTACCTCGCCCCCGCCGGCGACCGGTACGCCAAGCGGGCGCTGCCGCCGCAGAACCTCAACACCCGCGACGCCGCCTTCCCCTGCGACTACCACGTGTACCGGGTCACCAAGCGGTTCACGGTCTGGCAGGGCAAGATCGCGCCCTGGTTCGAGCAGCCCGGCGGCGGCCAGCAGATCAAGCTCGACCCGACCCTCCTCGACCCGGGCCAGGGTCAGCGGCTGAACGTCAAGTGGCTGCTCGACCACGGCTACCTGGCCCCGGTGAAGTGGTAGCAGTCGATGGACCGCCGCGCCCTGCACCAGGCCCTGCGGGCTGCCGGGGTGGCCGATGGCCACTACTGGATCGAGGGCGTGCACGAGCCGGCACCCACCCCCGTCGACCACCTCTTCCTGCGGGCCGGTGCCGGGACCGGGGCCCGCTGGGAGGTCGGCGCGTACGAACGCGGGGTGCATGAGGTCATCGCCGCGTACGACGACGAGGCAGCGGCCTGCACCCATCTGCTGCGCCTGCTGACCTGACCGCGCCCGACCGGCCCCGGCCCGGGGCCCCCCCCCCCCCCCCCGGGGGGTTTAAAAAAAACCCCCCCCCCCCGCCCCCCGGGGGGGGGGGGGGGGGGGGGTGGGG
>NZ_JBEHZD010000465.1:0-6495 GCF_040240285.1 Streptomyces sp. HSW2009
AACCCACCCCCCCCCACCCCCCCTCGCCGCCGGCGGCGGGGGCGGGCCCTTTTTAAAACCACACACCAAATCCGGGGGGGGGGGGGGGGCCCGGACATCCGGCCCACCACCCCGCACTGTCTTCTCCTGCGGCCTTCTCCTGCGGCTCCGCTCCGTACGCGTACGTCACGCGCCCCGGCGGGCGGTCCCAGCGGGCCAGCGGGCGTACCGTACGACCCTCCGGCGCTCCAGGGTCACGCCCGTACGGGTCTCACATGCGGAACTGAGCCGCGGCGGCCTTGTCCGTGGCGCGGTACCCGTCGGTGGCGTCGTCGAGCGCCCGCGCGATCTGATGCAGCGTGCTGGTCAGCTCGTTGACGGAGGTGTTCCACTGCGTCTGCGTCTCGTGGAAGGCGACCTGGGCGTCACCCTCCCAGGTGGAAACGACCCGCTCCACGCGCCGGTGCAGTTCGTCGAGCTCGGTCTTCAGGGTGTTCGCCGTCGTACGGACGTCATTGGCGGCGGTGGTCACGGTTTCGTACGTGACGAGAAGCGACATCTTCTCTCCTTGGTTTCGGTTCGACGGTTTACGGCTTCTCGCCGGTCAGGCCATGTCAAGAATGCGGCTCTGCCCGCCGCCCTCGCCGCCCTGCATGTTCTTGAACTTCTGCAACTGGTCCAGTTCCTGCTGCGAGAAACCGTCGCGGCTCATCTTCATCGCCTGCTCGATGAGAACCAGCAGCTCCCGAATCTTCCGGGCGTGCAGGTTCACACCGCTCTGCAACTGGTTGTACGCGCCGGCAGCCGAGCCCTTCCATCCGGACTCGATCCGGTCCACTACGCCGTTCAGCGACCGAATCTTGGTCTCCAGCGAGCTCTCCATCAAATCCAAGTCATTGATCAGTTGCGTGAGCTCAGCCTCGGTTACCTTCAGGTTTCCAGCCATAACGCATTCCCCTCCGTTGGACGTGCTCTTACTGTGCGTTTCTGCTTTTCGTTGCGCTAGAGGACCGGTGTACGCGAGCTAGATCCTCGACTGAGGACGGCGGCGCCGTACGAAAAAGGCGACCGCGCCCAGCACAACCACACCGCCCCCCATGCCCAACACCGGCCACAACAACCCGGAGCCCCCATCTCCACTATCCGGGGAAGCAAGCCCGTCGACGGCATGGCGACCGTCTTCGGATTCAGCCCTCCGGGTGGCCTCTCCGCTCGGCGAAGTAGCGATGGAAGTAGGCCGCTCCGCCGGCTTCTCCTCCTTCCCCTTCTCCGCCTCCCGCGGCATCAGCGGATTGACATCGGGCTCCCCCGGATCTCCCTTGCCATCGATCAGCACCTGCCCGGGGCGAATAATCCCGTACCCGATGTACTGGCTCGGCACCTTGCCCTTCGGTTTGCTCGCCGTCTGCATCATGACGCGGAGGACCTGGTTATTGGTCCAGGTCGGGTGCTTGGACCAGATGAGAGCGGCGGAGGCGGAGGCTAGGGCGGTGGCGGCGCTGGTGCCTTCGTATCGACATAGGCCGCCGCCTTTCTCGCACCTACCTGGAATATCCACACCAGGAGCTGCGAGCTTCACTTGAGGCCCGAAATTCGAGAACTTAGCAACTTTCCCCGAACGGTCGACTGCGGCCACCCCCACCACGCCAGAGCTGCTCGATGGGTACCCTGCAACATTGTCCACCTTGGCGTCATTGCCTGTCGCCGCAAAGAACAACAGCCCCTTGCCGATTGCATAATCTATCGCCTCTTGAAGGCGACGTTTCTCGTCGCTCGGCAGACCCGAGACACCTTGCGAGAAGTTGATAATGCGCGCCCCGTGGTCCGCAGCATACCTAATGGAACGGATCCAGGATTCCACCGATAGATCGAGCACCGAATAATTTCGATAGTCCGTCTGCAAGGAAATAATACTCGTCCCAGGAGCCAACCCCTGCGTGCCACCGGAAGCACCCGTGCCAGCGATAAGTGCAGCCATGTGCGTCCCATGACCGTTCCCATCACCGCCATCTGCCGGCGGCTCACCTGCAAAGTTCTTTTTGTCAACGACCTTGCCGCGTAACTCAGCAATGGGGTCGACCCCTGAGTCGATGACGGCGACGGTAATTCCCTTACCAGTACTCACCGACCAGAGTTCCTGAGCGGCCATCGCATCGAGGTGCCATTGTCGCTGCTGGAAGTCGTCGGCAGCCGCCGGCGAGACCCCCAACGCAGCCCCAGCCCCTACGAATAGAATCAGGTGGATTACGTATCGCCACCGACTCACCAATGGAAAGAACATCCAATCCCATTCTTCCAGTCACGGCAAACGATCACACTAATCAACGGCTGGCGGGACGGTATCGCGCCCCCGCGGCCATTCGAGGCCGTCGCTATTTCGTTCGTCTCGCGATGACCTTTGCTGACCACGCTGTGGCGGTGATGTCGCACCCGTCCCCCGCACCAGCCCTGCTCCACCAGGTGTGAAGCCAGCACCACGTGATGAGCCACTTCTGGGCGCTGCGGCCGTACCGCCCGGCTCGACAGCTAGGCCCGGCCCTCGCCTACCGCTGCCACGTCCTACCGCGCCTCCGGAGCCCGCAGGGGGCATTCCACCAGCCGCGCCACCCGGAAGCGGCCCTCGAACAGGACCAGTCCGCTCCTCACCCACGATCCCGCGCGACGGCCCCGCCGTCGGCGACGCTGCCGTATGCGGCACCTGCGATCCAGACTGGCCACCGGCACGCGGACTCCCACCCATTGCCGGCGGCACGCTCCCTACCGACGGCACACCACCCCTCGCAACACCCCGCCCCGGCACCACCGACTCCTCCCCCACAACCACCCCACGCGACGACCGCACCACATCCGACACACCACCCGCCCCCTGCCGACGACCACCCAAAACACCCGGCGGAACAGCCAAGCTCCGACGCTCCCCTCCCACAACCGACCGCCCCCGCCCAACCAACCCATCAGAAGAACCCGAAGACGACACCGGAGAACGCCGCCCACCAACCTCAGACACCCCCGAGAGACCCGGCCCCCGATACACAGGCGGGGTCTCTACACGACCAGGCACCACAGGAAGCCCCTGCTCCGAAGGCCGCACCACCTCCCCAGAAGGCACAACCACCGAAGGCACATCACGACCAACCCGCGACGCCCCCTCCACACCATCAAGCCCCATCCCCACATGGGACGTTGAACCTCTCTCCACGTCCACACTTCGCAGACCTGACTCCTCACGATGCCAATTTTCTCCATGCGCCGAAGGCGACGCGGGATGAACGCCACTGGTCCCGGGGGGCGTCTGCACACCAGAGGGCAAGTCCGTCCCGTATGGCGTCCCACTTTCGAAAGATCCGCGAGCCCACAGTGACTTAAATTCAGGCTCCCGTTCAGCTCCCATGTCCTCCTTCGCCGCCCGGTAGTACGAGGACAACCGCTCCATCTGATGAATGGCCTCCTGAAGTTTGGTCGCGCCATCAGCAATGAGCGCCTTATCGGCGTCAGGGTCACCATGCGCCTTCTTCGCATCAACAGGCTTCGGCACCGTCGCCTTCGCCTCAGTCAACGCCTGCCCAGCATTCACCATATGATTTCCCACACTGCTGGCAAAATGCCCCAGGCGCGTCACCTCCAGGGCGAAATCATGAGTCCATTCACGAAAATAATCAGCCGCCTCCCCGCGCCACTCCACACGCGAGGCATGACCCCGGAGATACCCACCAATCTCCATAATCTTCGGCCCTGCATCGCTCAGCGCATTCCCTGCACCAGCCAACTTCGCAGGGTCGGCACCAGCCAACATCGCATGCAAACCTTCAAGAGTCTGCCCCTCGAACTCCCCACTCCCCATCCTCATCTCCTCTCCCATTACCGAGGTAAAACCACCCACAAAGGCGGCCTCTGGAATCCTTACTGACTAAAACCATCGGCTACACAGTCGTCTGCGACCTACGAGCCCGCGCGAAAAGGGATGCTGTTACGGCAACTACCACAACACCCCCACCCCCCAGCAGAACCCACAAGAACCCAGAGCCCCCGCCCCCATCTCCATCTCCATCAGAAGCAGCCCCATTCACCACACGCCGAACACCCTCCGGCCCAGCCCCACCCTCGACGCCCTTACTCGGCGGCACAGACCGAGCCGAAGATGAACCACCCCCAGAACCTGCCTCCCCCTTATCTTCCCGCGGCAACAACGGATTGACATCCGGATTCCCCGGATCACCCTTACCGTCGATCAACACCTGCCCCGGCCGAATAATCCCGTACCCGATATACGGACTCGGCACCTTGCCCTTCGGCTTACTCGCCGTCTGCATCATCACGCGAAGAACCTGATTGCCGGTCCAAGTCGGGTGCTTAGACCAAATCAGCGCGGCAGATGCGGAGGCCAGCGCTGTGGAGGCACTGGTGCCCCCCTTGCGGCACAACCCATGGCCGCTCTCGCACCTTCCCGGGATATCCACACCAGGAGCTGCGAGCTTCACCGCCGGCCCATAGTTAGAAAAGTCTGCCACCTTGCCCATCTGATCGACAGCACCCACACCGACTACGCCTGGAAAAACTGATGGGTATCCAGGATCGTTCGTCGTCATAGCGTCGTTTCCTGTGGCAGCAAAAATCAGTACTCCCTTCTTCTGAGCATACTCAACGGCGCTACGCAAACGCCGCGCCTGCCCATCAGTTAAGCCAAACACTGCCTGCGAGAGATTAATGATGCGTGCACCGTGATCCGCGGCATATCGGATAGCATGAACCCACTTCCCTTCCGAACCCCCGATCCAGGACTCTCGATGCACGGTTTGTAGGGACATGATGTCGACCCCGGGGGCTAGCCCTAGAACTCCTCCCGACTTGCCCGTACCGGAAATCAACGTTGCCATGAATGTTCCATGCGCGTGCCCGTCACTACCTTCAGATGGCGGCTTACCGGCGAAGTTCTTTTCGTCAACAATACGCCCCTGCAATTCAGGCACAGGGTCTACACCAGAATCCAGGACGGCAATGACCACCCCCTCCCCCTTGCTCGTCGCCCAGAGCTCCTTCGCGCTCATCGCGTCGAGGTGCCACTGCCGCTCCTGAAATTCATTGGCGACCGCCGGCGAGGCTACCCATACTGCCCCAAACCCTAAGAGCAGCAGCGACTGAAATAGGAGCCGCCACCAGCGGACCGGCGAAAAGAACATTCGGGCTCATTCTCCTGATATTCCGCGGAGGGCCTAGTTATTCAACGGTAGGCGGAACGGTGTTACGGCCCAGCGGCCAATCAGCGTTCTCGGCACGGTCAGCTTCGTCTGCCTCTGGCCGAGGCTCGCGTCGACGTGTTGGTGTCGCGTTCGATGCCCGAACAAGACCTGTCCCGCCTGAGGTGAATTCGGTACTGCGTCGCGAGGGGGTTCTCCGTGCTGCGGCTGTACCTCCTGGCTCGACAGCCAGCCCCGGGGCCCGTCCACTACCCGGCCCTCTCGTACTAGCCGAACCACCAACTGGCAGCCCCCCGGCCACACCTGAATTAGGCCCCCTCATCGAGCCACTCCGCTCATCGCTTGCAACCGCCCGCGGCGTACCCGGCGCAGACGGTGTCGCAGGAGGAAGCGCACCGTCGTGACCATATCCACGCTGGCTACCACCGCTGACGGGCGGCGTTCGCCCCATGGCCGACGCCTCGCCCTGGGCCAACCCGCGCCCCAGTGGCACGCGCTCCTCCCCCATAACTAAACCTTGCGGGAGGCGAATCGCTCCAGGTCTCCCTTCCAGGGCGCGACGGCGACCACCCGCAGCACCCTGCCCATCGGGGACCTGCTGACGCCCGACAGGGAGGCCCGTCCGCCCCTGATCATCCATCGCCTCTTCCGAAGGCTGCGGATGCCGTACAGAGACTTCCTGTCTCTCGGGAAAGTCTGGCCGCCAGTTGGCGGGCACAGTAGACACGCGCGCAGGCATCGTGGGGATTAGTGAATCCGATGGCTGTGCCGCTCCCCCGGGCGGTGACATCGGCGACGGCATGTCACGAGCCGTCTGCTGCAAACCATTCACCGCATCCATACTCATGCCGATACGCCGGTTCACGCCCGCTTCGGACGCCACACCGCCCTCGCTCGACAGCCCAGCGCGTGTCTGAGTGCCGGCGATCAGAGTCGGCGCCGGGTTAACGCCCCCTGCATCAGATTGAGCCGCCGAGGAAGGGGCGCCATCTCCATAGGGAGTCTCGGGAATTGCACGCCCCGCTCCCCCCGGAAGCGGCTTGAACTCCGGCTCCCGCTCCGCCCCCATATCCTCACGGGCCGCCCGATAGTAAGAAGAAAGCCGCTCCATCTGATAAATGGCCTGCTGAAGCCTGGTCGTACCATCAGCAATGAGCGCCTTATCAGCGTCAGGATCCCCATGCGCTTTCTCCGCATCAACGGGCTTCGGCACCGCGGCCTTCGCCTCCGTCAACGCCTGGCCCGCATTCACCATGTGCCCACCCACAGCACTGGCAAAATGACCTAATCGCGATACCTCTAGCGCAAAATCATGTACCCA
>NZ_JBEHZD010000466.1:0-6455 GCF_040240285.1 Streptomyces sp. HSW2009
GCCCCCTAACACCCCGCCCGGCGCACGCGCGCCACCCGGGCCCGCCGGGGCCGCAACGGGGGGCCGCCGCCCGTCCCCGGGGTCCCGCTCCGCGGGCTGACCCGGGCCCGGGCCCTGCCGCCCGCCCCGGGTCGTTCCCCGGGTGGGCGCCTCGCCCGGCCCGGGCCCGCCGCGCCGTCCGCACCGCGACAGCGCGGCGAGCCCGCCGCTTTTCCGTCCGTCCCCGGCCCCGGTCCCGTACCGTGGCCGGGGACGTACGTGTGTGCTGGCGGGCCCGCGCACCGGCCGCTGGGCGCGTACGCCGCCCAGGCGCCGGAAACCCGGCTGACCACGGACGACGACGGATGAAGGGGAGTGACGTGCCCGCGGACCGGTTCTCCACCGCGACCCGGCTCAGGGTGCTCGGCGAAAACGCCGCCGCCCGCGTCTACCGGGCCCGCACCAGGGCCAGGCGACCCCGCCGCGGGGGGGGCCCCCGCCCCGCCCCCCGCCCCCCCCGGGGGGGGGGGGGGCGGGGGGGGGGGGGGGGGGGGCCCCGAGGGCGGGGGGGGGAGCCCGGGGCCCGCCCCCCCCCCCGCCCGCCGCCCCCCCCCCCCCCCCCCCCCCCCCCCCCCCCCCCCCGCCGCGGCCCCCCCCCCCCCCCCGCCGCGCTCCTCGCGCTCGTCGTCTGCTCGCTGGTGGTGGCGCTCGCGTACCCGATACGGCAGTTCGTCTCGCAGCGCTCCGACATCGCCGACCCGCGCCGGCAGGCCGAGCAGACCCGCGAGGACGTCGAGCGGCTGCGCGACCGCAAGGCCCGCCTGGAGGACCCCGCCTACATCGAGCGGCTGGCCCGCGAGCACCTGCACTACCTGCGCCCCGGCGAGACGGGGTACAGCATGCTGGGGCCGGACGCCGAGGAGGCCGAGCGCTCGGCCGCCGACCACGGCGACGACCAGCCCTGGTACGGCAACCTGTGGGACGAGGTCGACACGGCCGACAGCCACCGTTAGCCGGGCCGCGACCGGCCACGCACCGCCCGACCGTGCCCCACCCCGTACGCCCACCGCGTACGCCCACCGCGCCCGCACCGCCCGGCGCCGCGCCCGACGAACCGAAGAGAACGAGAACCTTCCCGCATGGAAACGCCCCCGCCGCAGACCGCACCCGCCGCCCCGACCGACGCGGACATCGCCGCCGTCGGCGACCAACTCGGCCGGGTCCCGCGCGGCCTGCGCTCGATCGCCCACCGCTGCCCGTGCGGCAACCCGGACGTCGTCGAGACCGCGCCCCGCCTGCCGGACGGCACGCCGTTCCCGACGACGTACTACCTGACCTGCCCGCGCGCCGCCTCCGCCATCGGCACCCTGGAGGCCAACGGCGTGATGAAGGAGATGACGGCGCGGCTGGCGAGCGACCCGGAACTGGCCGCGGCCTACCGCGCCGCCCACGAGGACTACATCGCCCGCCGCGACGCGATCGAGGTGCTCCAGGGCTTCCCGAGCGCCGGCGGCATGCCCGACCGCGTCAAGTGCCTGCACGTCCTGGGCGGCCACTCGCTGGCCGCCGGCCCCGGCGTCAACCCGCTCGGCGACGAGGCGATCGCCCTGCTGCCCGAGTGGTGGCGCAAGGGCCCGTGCGTGGCGCCGTGCGGAACGGCTGCCGAGCCCGCGCCGGCCGCGGAGACCGACGCCCCCGCTGCCCCCGCCCGCCCCGCCACCGACCCCGAAGGAGCCGGCGAGTGAAGCGCGTCGCCGCCATCGACTGCGGCACCAACTCCATCCGGCTGCTGGTCGCGGACGTCGACCCGGCCACCGGTGCCCTGCACGAACTCGACCGCCGGATGACGATCGTGCGGCTCGGCCAGGACGTGGACCGCACGGGTCGCCTCGCCCCGGAGGCGCTGGAGCGCACGTTCGCCGCCTGCCGCGAGTACGCCCAGGTGATCAAGGACCACCAGGTGCCGGGCGGCGACCGGCCCGCGCTGCGCTTCGTCGCCACGTCCGCCTCGCGCGACGCCTCCAACCGGGAGGACTTCGTCCGTGGCGTACGGGAGATCCTGGGCGTCGAACCCGAGGTCATCACCGGCGACGAGGAAGCCGCACTCTCCTTCATCGGCGCCACCCGCGAACTGACGGCCCCCGCCACCACACCGAGCGCCCCGGCTGTGGCCGGCGCCGGCCCGTACCTGGTGGTGGACATCGGCGGCGGCTCCACGGAGTTCGTGGTCGGCGACCACGAGGTACAGGCCGCGCGCAGCGTCAACGTCGGCTGCGTCCGGATGACCGAACGCCACCTGGCCGACGCCACCGGCACCGTCCCCGAGCCCGGCACGCCGACCCCCGCGCAGATCGCCGCGATACGGGCGGACATCGAGTCCGCACTCGACACCGTCGAACAGACCGTCCCCCTCCGCCCGGCCACCGGCGGCAGCTACACCCTGGTCGGCCTCGCCGGCTCGGTCACCACGGTCGCAGCGATCGCCCTGGACCTGACGGAGTACGACTCGGAGGCCATCCACCACGCGGTGATCCCCCTGACCCGCGTCCGCGAGATCACCGACCGCCTCCTCCACTCCACGCACGCGCAGCGCGCCGCGATCCCGGTCATGCACCCCGGCCGCGTCGACGTCATCACCGCGGGCGCCCTGGTCCTGCTGTCCATCATGGAACGCACGGGCGCCACGGAGGTGGTCGTGAGCGAGCACGACATTTTGGATGGGATCGCGCAGAGCCGTGTTGCTGCGGGTGGGGGCGGCTGACCCGACATGACGCCGCTCCCGGGCGGCGACGCGAACACGGCGTACGCAGCCCCCGCCGGGCTTCCCGGCGGGGGCGCGCTGTCTGCTCCCTCCGGCCTCCTCGTCACACCACGGCCCGCCGGCTCAGGGTGCTTCTGGGCCGATGTCTTCGGAGGGGGTGACGCGCCAGTGGACGGTGGCGGTGGAGACGAAGCGTAAGTGGCGTCCGTCGGGGTGGTCGGTGGTGGCGTGGTCGTTGCACCACTGCATTGCCTGTTCGTACTGCTCGCTGATGGTCCCCTGGGGGTCGGGGGCGGGTGAGCGGTCGACGCAGGTGCCGCAGGTGGCGCGGACGGTGTAGGGGTCGGCGTCCGGGTCGGGGGCGAGGTGCATGGTGACGTAGCGGTGGAGGCTGCGGGTCATCGGGCGCCGCCCAGGCGCTGCGCGTCCCGCACGTCCTGGACCAGGGAAAGACCGTGCGGGAGGAGGCGTGGCCCGCCCGTCCGCTCGGCCCAGGGCGGGGTGTCCCAACGCGTGTCGTGGCTGGGCGGCAAGGCGATCCAGTGGTCGGCTCCGCTGCGTACGGTCACCGTCGGCACGGCGCCGAGCACCGCGGCCGTACCCGGCTGCACGAGCAGGGTCATGGTGTCGGGGCCGACCAGGCAGGGTGCCTCCATGCGTCGCTCGATCGCGACCATGGCCATCATGCCGACGGCTCGGGGGAGGGTGACCGCGTCGAAGCCGATGGCCGGCGCGATGATCGCGACGCCTGGCCGGTCGAAGTCGGCCGGTAGTTGGTCCGCGTACGCCGTGGTGGACCAGTGGTCGAGTGGATGGGCGCCGGGGGTGGGGCACGTGGGCGCTTCACAGGTGCACCCGGCGCGGGGACGGAATCGGTGGCCGGGGCCGATGGGCCAGCCGAGTTGGGCGGTGTACACGCGGGCGTACGCGGCGGCGTCGTGGGCCGGCAGGAGCGCGTCCATGCTGTTCCCCATGGTGATCGACTGGATGCGGTGTGTCACACGCGAAGCGTTGCGCGCCCGGTCGGCCCTGACCCCCAGAAATCCTGGGGGACCTTTCGGGCGTGGTTAGCGCACCAGTTCCATGTTCCTGATCAGCGACGACAAGGCCGCCGCCTGCGAGGGGACGCCTCCGTGTGCGAGGTCGGTGACCAGGGCGCGGGCCATCGGGTCGGCGTACACGTAGTACGGCGCGGCCTGGGCGGCGGCCCGTAGGGTCAGTACCGCTGCCGGGAGCCTGCCCATCTTCCGGTACGCCCTGGCCCGGTCGATCTCGAAGTGGGTGCGCCGTTCCTTCGACGGGACCGCGCTGACGTCGGCGTTCGGCACGATGGTCAGCCCGCGGTCCGGCTCTTCGACCTCCACGCCCACCTCGGTCGCGTGGACTGCGACCGTTCCCCGGCCGAACACGGTCTGCGCGGAGACGTCGTGCCAGTCGGGGCCCAGCCGGTCGGCGTCGGACAGCGCCGCTTGGATACGGGACCAGGCTCCGGCGGCGCGCCCGCCACGCGCATCGGCGACCGCGCCGCGCAACATCAACGCCCCACGCAGGGAGAGCACTTGCGGCGCCGGGTGCGGGCGGGTGGCCAGCGGTTCCAGGTCGCGCAGCGCCGCTTCGGCGATGGCCAGCGTCTCGGGGATGGCGGCCTGGTGGAGCAGGGCGCCGCAGCGGTCCCAGGCGACGGCGGCCTTGACGACGGGGTCCCCCAGTACGGTGGCGGCCCCGGCCGCGACCTCGGCCGCCACCCAGGCGAGGTCGGGGTAGCCGAGCGAGTTGAGGCACATGCGGGCGGTGCGGGCGGCGTCCGCCGTCAGCCGCAGTGTCTCTTCGCGCGCGGCCCCTCCTTCCACGAGGAGCGCGGTGTTCAGGTCCTCGATCAGAGCCGGCAGCGTACGGGCGACGGCGGGCAGGTCAGCGGCCTGCCGCCGGTGGTTGACGGCCTCGGTGCGCTCGCGCAGCGAGCGGGTGTCCACCGGTACGGCCTGCGGGGCGAGCCCCGGATGCCCGGAGAGGATCAGCCCCGCGCGGCGGAGCCCCGCGCGGAGCGCCGGCACGTAGGCGTGCGCACGCTCCGGGCTGTGCCGCAGCCGGTACGGCTGGCCGAGGAGCCACACCACGTCCACGTCGGTGAGTTCGGCGATGGCCGTGATCAGCGAGTACCGGTCGAGGGCGAGCCGGCCCGCCTCCACGTCCTGGACCCAGTGCTCCGAACGGCCGAGGAGATCGGCCAACTCGACCTGCGTGAGGCCGGCGGCTTGCCGCGCGATGCGCACGCGGGTGCCAAGGTGTTCCGGGGATACGGGGGATGGCATGGTGGCGGCACTCTCCGTTTCTTGGGCGCATCGGGAACGGTACTCGTCCCCTGAGATCTCAGGCTTGGGCGCGGACGCGTGTGGTGAACTGCTGTATGTGACCAGCGTGTTGTATCTCTTCGGCGCCGCGGCCCCGCCAGTGATGGAATTTCCCCAGGTTGTGCGCCGGGCGCAGGCATCGGGTTGGGAAGTGGGCGGCGGCTTGACGCCGACGGCGGCCGACTGGCTCGCCGAGCAGGTGCCCAAGCTGGTGGAGTTGACCGGCAGGCCGGTGCGCTCGCGGTACCGGCGGCCGGGTGAACCGGACGTGTGGCCCCGGGCCGATGCCATCCTCTTCGCGCCCATCACGATGAACAGCCTCAACGCCTGGGGCCTCGGGCTGACGAGCTCGCTCCCCGTAGGCGTCGTGGCCGAGGCCATCGGCAAACGCATCCCCATGGTCACGATGCCGTGCGTGAACGCCGCGTACGCCCAGCACCCGCAGTTGCCGCGCTCGATCGAAACGCTACGGGCAGCCGGCGTTGACGTGCTCTACGGCGACGGCGGTTTTGTACCGAACCCCCCAGGCGAGAAGCGCCCCTTCCCCTGGGACCTGGCCCTGCGCGCCGTGGAGGTGGTCGCGGGCCGGCGATAGCCCGCGAGATCGGCTCGCTGGTGGACGACCGCCGAGTCGCTGAGTTGGGTGCCGAGATCGCCCCATAGGCCAGTCACAGCGCCCGGTAGACGTCGCGTCGATCCCCCACCTTGACGACGAGGACGACGAGTTCGCCGTCATTGACCTGGTACGCCACCCGGTAGTTCCCGACTCGGAGTCGGTAGAGCCCGGACGGGCCGGTGAGCTTCTTGACGTCGGCATCCTGGCGGTACGGGTCTTCGCCGAGCGCAGTCAGGGCGGTCAGGATGCGCATGGCGTCCTGCCGGGCGATGGCCCGGAGCTGGCGATGCGCCGCCGCGGTGAAGCGGAAGGCGTACTTCACCCCGTCTCGCCGTCCCGCTCCGTGAACAGGTCCGCCAGCAGCTCCGCCATCGTCACGGTGGGGCCGCCCTCAGCCAGCACCGCCTCGGCCTCGCGCGCCAGCAGCACGTCGGCCGCCTCCTCCAGCGCCTCGAAGTCCGCGATCGGGACCACGGCCGCCACGGGGGCGCCGTTGCGCGTGATGACGGTCGGGACGCCTCCCTCGGCCCGGTTGATGTGGTCGGCAAGGTGAGCACGTGCATCCCGCACCGTCACGGTGTTTTCAGTCATCCATCCAGTGTACGCGTACCTGTGTACACGCGGTAGGTCAACCGCCCCCGGCCCGCGGGGGGCCGCGCCCCGGGGGGGGCCCGCCCCCCCCCGCCCCCCCCCCGGGGGGTGTGGCGGCCCGAGGCGCGCCGGGGGGCCGACGCGCGCCGTCTCCGGG
>NZ_JBEHZD010000467.1:0-6449 GCF_040240285.1 Streptomyces sp. HSW2009
GCGGGGCGCGGGTTTCAGGTGGGTGTGGGACTGGCCTGGAGTGGGCGCGGGCGCGGGCCGCCGGCGGCGGCCCCCCCCCCCCCCCCCCCCCCCCCCCCCCCCCGGGGAGCCCCCCCCCCCCCCCCCCGCCCCCGGGGGAAAAAGCCCCCCCCCCCCCCCCCCCCCGGCCCGGCTAATCGGTGGCGATGGCGTTGAGGACGTTCATCCGGCCGGCCCGGAACGCGGGGACCAGGGCGGCCAGCAGGCCGACCACCGCCGCCCCGACGAAGACCGTGCCGATCGTGGGCCACGGGATCTCCAGGGTCTTCAGACCCTCCAGGGCCAGCAGCTTCTGGGCCGTGATGCCCCAGGCCATGCCGAGGCCGAGGCCGAGCAGGGCGCCGAAGAGGGCGATGACCACCGACTCCAGCCGGATCATGCGGCGCATCTGGCGGCGGGAGAGGCCGATGGCGCGCATCAGACCGATCTCGCGGGTCCGCTCGACCACCGACAGGGCCAGGGTGTTCACCACACCGAGGATGGCGACGATGATCGCGAGGCCGAGGAGGCCGTAGACCAGGTTGAGCAACTGGCCGATCTGGTCTTCGAGCAGCTTCTTGTAGTCGGCCTGGTCGCGGACCGTGACGTCCGGGTAGCCCTTCAGCTCGGCCTTGATCGACGCGTACGCCTCGCGGTCCTGGCCGTCCTTGGCCACCGCGAACATCATGATGTTCTGCGGCATCTGGTCCGGCGAGATGTAGTCCTGCGCGGTCTCGACGCCGATGTACAGGGCGCCCTTGTTGAACGCCGTCTCCTCGGAGGTGATGACCTTCACCGTCAGCTTGGCGGTGCGGTCGCTCTCCGCGAAGCGGACCGTGAGCACGTCGCCCATGCGGATCTTGTTGTCCTTGGCGAAGCCTTCCGGGACGCCGATCGCGTTCTTGCCGTACGCGTCGGCGAGCTTGCCCTCGACGACCGGGGAGCGCAGGTCCTCGGCGTAGCTGAGGCTCGCCGCGTCCAGGTCCTCCTTGACCTTCTTGCCCGCCGACGTGGTGATCGTGGCGCCTTCGAGGATCTTGTAGTCGCTGACGTGGTCGAGGTGCTTGGCACGCTTGACGGCCTGCTCGACCTGCGGCTTGATGCTGCCGTTGTCGGGCTGGACGATGAAGTCCGCGCCCACCGACTTGTCGAGTTCGTCGCTGGCCGAGGCGACCATCGAGGAGCCGACCACGGACAGGCAGGCGACCAGGGCCAGGCCGATCATCAGGGCCGCGCCGGTGGCGCCGGTGCGGCGCGGGTTGCGCAGCGCGTTGCGTTCGGCCATCCGGCCGACCGAGCCGAAGGCCCGCAGCAGGATCGCGCTCAGCACCCGGACCACCACGCCGGCCAGCAGCGGGCCGATCACGATGAAGCCGATCAGGGTCAGCAGCAGGCCGACGGCGAGGAAGCTCGCCCCGTCCTTCGCCGTGTCGGCGCCCGCGGCCATCACCAGGCCCGCGGCGCCGCCGCCGGTCAGCAGCAGGCCGAGCACGGCCCGTACCTTGCCGGCGCGGCCGTCGGCCGGGGTGCCGGCGTCGCGCAGCGCGGCCATCGGGGAGATCTTGCCGGCCCGCCGGGCCGGGATGTACGCGGCGACCACGGTGGTCAGCACGCCGATGACCAGGCCGACGACGGGCGTTGCCGCCTTGATGGTCAGCTCGGAGGTGTCCAGGTTCAGGCCCATGGTGCCCATGAGCTTCATCAGGCCGATGGCGAGGCCGATGCCGCCGGCGACGCCGAGGACGGAGCCGACGATGCCGAGCAGCAGCGCCTCGAAGAGCACCGAGCGGTTGATCTGCCGGCGGCTTGAGCCGATGGCCCGCATCAGGCCGATCTCGCGGGTCCGCTGGGCGACCAGCATCGAGAAGGTGTTGACGATGAGGAAGATGCCGACCAGGACGGCGATCCCGGCGAAGCCGAGCATCGCGTACTTCATGACGTCCAGGAACGAGCCGAGGTCGTCCTTGTTCTCCGCCTTCGTCTCGGCCTTGGTGAGCACCCGCAGGTGGTCCTTGTCGGCGCCGAGGCTGGCGATGACGGTCTGCTTGAGGTCCTCGTTGCTGACGCCGGGGGCGGCGGTCAGCGCGACGGAGGTGTACGCGTCGTCGGCGCCCAGGAGTTGGCGCTGGGCCGACTTGTCGTCCAGGTAGAAGAGTGAGGAGCCGGGGTTGGTGACGTCCAGGGTGACGATGCCCGTGATGGTGGCGGTGAAGTCACCGGGCACGGCGATGATCCGTACCTTGTCGCCGATGTCCAGGTGCTTCTTGTCCGCCGTGTCGGCGTCCACCATGATCTCGGTCGGGCCGCGCGGGGCGCGCCCCGAAGAGATCTTGCTCGACTTGGTCTCGCTGGGGTCCCAGTTGGAGGCGACCGAGGGCGCGCCGTCGGCCAGGGCGATCTTCTTGTTGTCCATGTCCACGGCCGTGATGGACGTGGAAGTGACGTCGCCGCTCGCGGCCTTGACGCCCTTGACCTTGGCGAGTTCGGCGACCTTGGTGGCCGGGATGGTGGGCACCTTGCGGGTGCGCTGCACGTCGTCGCCCTTGGGGGCGTCCTTGTGGCTGACGTTCACGTCCGGCGCGGTGGCCGAGAAGATCTTGTCGAAGGTGGAGTTCATGGTGTCGGTGAAGACGAGCGTGCCGCAGACGAAGGCCACCGACAGCAGGACCGCGACGGCCGAGAGCGCCATCCGTCCCTTGTGCGCGAAGAAGTTGCGCATCGAGGTCTTGAAGACGGTCATGACACACGCCCGCGCGCGTCGAAGTGCTTCATCCGCTCCAGGACCGAATCGGCGGTCGGGTGGTACATCTCGTCGACGATCCGGCCGTCGGCCAGGTACAGCACCCGGTTCGCGTACGAGGCGGCCACCGGGTCGTGGGTGACCATCACGATGGTCTGGCCGAGTTCGTCCACGGAGCGGCGGAGGAAGCCGAGGACCTCGGCGCCGGCGCGGGAGTCGAGGTTGCCGGTCGGCTCGTCGCCGAAGATGATCTCGGGCCGGGCGGCGAGGGCGCGGGCGACGGCCACACGCTGCTGCTGACCGCCGGAGAGCTGGTTGGGGCGGTGCTTGAGCCGGCCGGCCAGACCCACGGTCTCCACCACGCGGTCCAGCCAGGCCCGGTCGGGCTTGCGGCCCGCGATGTCCATCGGCAGCGTGATGTTCTCGATCGCGTTGAGCGTGGGCAGCAGGTTGAACGCCTGGAAGATGAACCCGATGCGGTCGCGCCGCAGTTGGGTCAGCTTCTTGTCCTTGAGCCCGGTGATCTCGGTGTCGTCGATGTAGATCTGGCCGGAGGAGACGGTGTCCAGGCCGGCCAGGCAGTGCATCAGGGTGGACTTGCCGGAGCCGGACGGGCCCATGATGGCGGTGAACTGGCTCCTGGCTATGTCCACGTCGACGTGGTCGAGCGCGACCACTCGGGTCTCACCCGCCCCGTACGCCTTGACCACCTGGCGTCCACGCGCGGCAACGGCCGTATGCCCTCCGCTGCCCCCGGTCCTCGGAATCGATACAGCCGTCGTCACGGTCTTCTCCTCAATCGGTGTCCTGAGCGGTCCCTGCCGCGTACTTAAGACTCGTCCAACGAGGGCGTGGCCGCGATGGTGCTCAGCGCCCTATCCGCCCTGGGGCTAACCCCACCATCGGGGTCCTGCCGCCTCCACCAACCCTAGGGAGAACAGGGCTCTGACCTCGTCATCCGTCGGAACGAACGCGAAGTGGGGGGCCGGGCACCGCATCCCCTAGGGGGTCGGTCCGCCGCCCCACCCGCCGTCTCAGGGTGCACAGGGGCGGGGTGTCCGCCCCCGCGGCACGGCACGGGTGCGTGCGGCCCGGCGCGGGATGGGTACGGCCCGGTGTGGGCGCGGCCATGACAGGAGTGGGCCCGGTACGGACCGAGGTCGGGGTTCCCTACGGGGGCGACGGCGGGGCGTCCGGGACGTACGGGGCGGCCTCGGGCCGGAGTTGCCGCGCGGGGTGGAGTTGCCGCGGGGCGGGTTGCCTTGCGGGGTGGGTTGGAGTGGGTGGGTTGCATCGCGGGGTGGGGTTGCCGCGCGGGGTGGGTTGGGGTGGGGAGTTGGGTGTGGGTGTGTCGTTGGGTGTGGATGTGCGGGGTGTGGGTGTGGGTGTGCGCGTGGGTGTGGGTGTGCGGGTTTCAGGTGGGTGTGGGTGTGCGGGGCGCGGGTTTCAGGTGGGTGTGGGACTGGCCTGGAGTGGGCGCGGGCGAGGGCCGCCGGCGGCTCCCGCCCCTCCCCCAACGCCCCCTGACCGCAGTGTTCGCGCCATCCCACTCCCCATCGGACAGGGGGAAACAAGCCACCACGGGCCCCCGTCCCAAGGCGTGGGCCGGCCGGTATCGCGCGCGTCCCGCCGCGTGGAAGGGTGGAGGCTACAACGAACGGTGGAGGAGCAGGGGGCAGCACAGTGGGGGGCACCACAGGCGATACGGAACGACCGCCCGTACCGGAGGCCACCGACCCGGCGGAGCCGACCGCCGACCGCCGCGGACCCGTCGTCGCCGCCCTGATGTTGGCGATGGCGCTCGCCGCGCTGGACTCCACGATCATCTCCACGGCCGTCCCCCAGATCGTCGGCGACCTGGGCGGCTTCTCGGTCTTCTCCTGGCTGTTCTCCGGCTATCTGCTGGCGGTCACGGTGACGTTGCCGGTGTACGGGAAGCTGTCGGACACCTTCGGCCGCAAGCCCGTACTGCTGGTGGGCATCGCCCTGTTCCTGGTCGGCTCGCTGCTGTGCGCCACCGCCTGGAACATGGCCAGCCTCATCGCCTTCCGCATCGTGCAGGGCCTGGGCGGCGGGGCGTTGCAGGGCACCGTGCAGACCATCGCCGCCGACCTCTACCCGCACCGCGAACGCGCCAAGATCCAGGCCAGGCTCTCCACCGTGTGGGCCACCTCGTCCGTCATCGGCCCGGCCTTCGGCGGCCTGATCGCCAGCTACGCCGACTGGCGCTGGATCTTTCTGGTCAACTTGCCGGTGGGCGCCGTCGCACTGCTGCTGATCGTCCGTCACCTCCAGGAGCCGGCCCGTACGGAGCGCCCGGAGCGTACGAGCCGTACGGGGCGGGCCGGGGACGCGGCGGGCACGGGGAAGCGGGCCGGGCCGCGGGTCGACTGGGCCGGGGCGCTCGGCATCTTCTGCTGCGGCAGCCTGCTGCTGACCGCGCTGGTGCAGGGCGGGGTGGCCTGGTCGTGGTGGTCGACGCCGTCGCTGACGCTGCTGGCGGCGGCCGTGGTGTGCGGGGTGGTCACGGTGGCCATCGAGCGGCGCGCGGCGGAGCCGATCATTCCGGGCTGGGTGTGGCGCCGGCGGACCATCGCCGCGGTGAACCTGGCGCTCGGCGGGCTCGGCCTGTTGATGATCGCCCCGACCGTCTTCCTGCCCACCTACGCGCAGTCGGTGCTCGGCCTCTCGCCGACCGCCGCCGGCTTCGTGCTGTCCGTGATGACGCTGAGCTGGCCGATATCGGCGGCCCTGAGCAACCGGGTCTACCTGCGCATCGGCCACCGGCAGAGCGCCGTGCTCGGCATGGGGCTCGCGGCGCTGATCCTCTGTGCGTTCCTACTGCTGCCCTATCCGGGTTCGGCCTGGCAACCGGCGCTCATCATGCTGCTGCTCGGCGCGGCCCTCGGCATCTTCCAACTCCCGCTGATCATCGCCGTGCAGTCGTCGGTGGGCTGGTCGGAGCGGGGCACGGCGACCGGTTCGATCCTCTTCTGCCGACAGGTCGGGCAGAGCGTGGGGGCCGCGCTGTTCGGGGCGGTCGCCAACGCCACGATGGCCGCCCGGCTCTCCGACGCCCCCGGATCGCTCGGCGGCGACCTGCCGGGCGACCTGGACGGGGTCTCGCGCGCCCTGGAGCACCCCGGCGACCTCTCCGCCGAGGCCGCCGACTACCTGCGGCGCGCGGTCGACGACTCGGTGGACTACGTCTACCTGGGCGCCGCGGTGGCCGCCGCCCTCACGGTCCTGGTCCTACTGCTGCTCGCCCCGCGGGTCTTCCCCGTGTACGAGGAGGAGCCCGGGCCCGGGTCCGGGCCCACGGCTGGGCCCGGGCCCGGTGAAGCGCCCGGGTCCGGTGCGGCGCCTGCGGCGGGCGAGGGCCTCGTACCCGGTACGGCGCCTGCGGCCGGCGGGGGCCTCGTACCGAGTGAGGCGCCCGTACCCGGAGGGGACCCCGTACCCGGCAAGGACGCCGCGACGGGTTAGGAGGTCCTGGACTCCACCGGCGGGGCCGGGAGTGCGACCTCGATCGTCTCCTCTTCGTCGCCGATCCTGCGCGGCGCGGCGGGGCGGGCGGCGGCTGGCTCGGTCGACTTGGCGGCGCGGCCGACGACGCCCACCGCATCGGCCACCGCGGTCTCCCCCGCGTGCGGGTCGGGGGCGTGCGGAGCGGGGGCGGCGGCCGGGTCGC
>NZ_JBEHZD010000468.1:0-6443 GCF_040240285.1 Streptomyces sp. HSW2009
GGGGGGGGGGGCGCGCCCCCCCCCCCGCGGGGCCCCCCGGGGGCCCCCCCGGGGGGGGGGGCGGGCCCCCCCCGGGGGGGGCGGCCTGGCCGCCGTCGCCCGGCGCGTCGCCGGACCGCCGCTCCGGAGGGTCTTCGGAGTCGGTGGGTGGCCCCTCGATGAGGTCGGCCAACCGGCGCAGCCCGCGGTGTGCGGAGGTCCGTACGGCGCCGGGGCGCTTGCCCAGCACCCCCGCCGCGCTCTTCGCATCGAGCCCCACGACCACCCGCAGCACCACGGCTTCGGCTTGGTCACGGGGCAACTGGGCGATCAGTGCGAGCGTGTGCCCGGTGCCCAGCGACTCCAGGGCCTCGCGTGCGGTGTCGGCGTCGGCCGGCCGGTCGGCGAGTTCGGTCTCGTCGCCGCCTATCGCCGGGCGCCGCCCGCGCATCCTGATGTGGTCGAGCGCCCGGTTGCGGGCGATGCGCGCCGCCCAGCCCCGGAACCGGTCGGCGTCGCCATTGAACCTGCCGAGGTCCCGGGCGATCTGCAACCAGGACTCGGAAGTGACGTCCTCCGCATCCGATTCGCCAACCAATGTCCGCACATATCCGAGCAACCGTGGGTGCACGGATCGGTAGACGGTCCGGAAGGCGGCCTCGTTCCCTTCCTGCGCCGCGCGGACCGCGGCGGTCAACTCCCCGTCGTCCCCCTGCACGCCCTCATCCTGCTCCACTTGGAGAATCCGCTGATCAGCGGCGCCGTACGTGGTCGTCGTCCGGGCCGCCCTTCAGGCTCAGTATCCGGTGGGACCCGAGCCGTACGGGTTCTGTTGCTGTCCCGGCGCTTGGTACCCGGGCCCGGGAGGCGTACCGGGGGCGGCGCCGTACTGCTGTCCACCGTACTGCGGGCCGCCGTAGGGGGCGGCGCCCCCGTAGGGCTGGGCTTGCGCCCCGTACGGAGCGGCGCCGGGCGTGCCGAACGGCGGGGGACCGCCCTGCGGGCCGAGCGCGGCGCGTCCTTCCTGCATGCGGGTGATCTGGCGGACGAGGATGATCGCCAGAATCGCGCAGACGATGAGCACCAGGGTGGAGACGACGCTCATGGCGAGGCCGGTGTGCATGTCGTCCAGCAGGTCATTGGCCTCCGCCAGGCTGGTGACGCCGTTGTCCATGTCGTCGTACGCCTGGTCGTACATGAACTGGCCCCACGTGCCCACGATGCCGCCCGCAAGGAACGTCACCCACCAGGCGTTGAGCAGGCCGCGGGGGGCGGCGTGCGGGCCCTGCGGGGAACTCGCCCGCCAGATGTCGTTGGCGATCTGCTTCGGGAACCACAGGTTCACCACCGGCGTGAACCAGGCGCCGGCCGCCCAGCCGGGGCTGAACCGGTGCTGCCCCGGCGCGAAGGTCTCCGCATTGAGCCGCAACCGCCGGAACCAGACGGCCCACACGACGATGACCGGAACCACGGCCACCAGATTGAGGAACGACATGGCCACCGCGAAGTCGTCGGCGTCCTCCGCCTTCCCGTACGAGACGGACTTGCCGTCCTTGATGTCCCCCACGACGCCCAACTGGTTGAGCTCGGCGATCAGCACGAGCGCCAACGTGACCAGCATGACCGGGAACAGCACCGTCAGCGTGGTGGACAGGCCCCGGCGCAGGTCGACCGGAACGGGCATCCCCATGCCCGGGACCGCTGGGGACGGGTAGCCGATCGGAGGCGCGCTCGGCAGCGGCTGTTGCTGCTGGTAGGCGCCACAGGCGGCACAGCGCCCGTCGGCTCCCACAGCGGTGGCGCGGCAATTCCCGCACGGATACATGTCAGGCCCCCTGGGTCGCGGCCGGTGGTCCACGCCGCGAAGAGATATGCAAAAGACGCGCCTGGCGGCGCGGACCTGCACGTTACGGGCATCCGCTAGGCCGCGTCCAGACCGGTTTCGAGCGCCGGTGTGACGCATTCGAGGCGCACGGCGCTGAAGGGGATACGGGCTCGTACGCGGGTCCGTCTCGTACGGCGGTCGGGGCCTCTCCTGTGGGGGGTGGCGGCCCCGGCCGTCTTGAGTGAGCCCCACCTCCGGGTGGGGCTTCTCTTTTCTCCACCACCTCGCTGGCCAGCCTCTGACCAGGCATTTCACCGGGCTCGACCGGTGCGCGCCGGGCATGGGTTGGCCACGTGACGGTCGTGGGGTGATGCCTCCGGCGGACATGTGACCTAGATGTGACCAAGGGGGCGCGGGGCGGGGGTCCATTTGTCGAGACATGGGGGCTCCCCCTCCCCCTCCCCCCGCCCCCCGCCCCCTCCCACCGCTCCCCCCGCGTGTGCCGCAGCCCACTCGCGCCAAGCCCCTCGTTTCGTTCGCTAGAAGTTCTTCCAGCGGACGGAGGAGTAGTACGGCATCGGTACCGGCATATCGGCGCCGATCACGCCGACGTCGGCCGTACGCCGGAGGCGGCCGGCGGCCGGTGGCCCGCCTCGATGGCGCCGACTACGGCCTTGCGGATAGGGACGTCGGCTTGCGGTTCGGCGGGAGGCGGTCGCGCCGCCGAACCGCCTGCGCATCAGTGGATCTCCACACCGCCCGTGTCCGTCCGTACCGTGACCGTGTGCTCGGCGTCGCGGTCCACGGGCTGGGGGACGTGCGGGGTTCCAGTCTTGCTCTGTGCCTGTATGGAGTAGCCGGCTTGGGGCGGCAGGGTAGCGGCGAGCGGTGCACCCCACACCAGCACCATGCCGAAGCAGGGTCACCAGCGGCCAGGGACCCAGAACCCCGAAGCAGGTCACCAGTCGCCAACTGGCCCGGTTCCTGGCGAGCGCCGCCGCCGACGCCAGTAGCGGTCCGGACAGGGCAGGGCGCGGCTGGGACGGCACGGCCAACTCACAGATGGCCGCCCGGCGTTGGCGTTCGGCGGCGCCGAGCAGATGCAGCACCCAGCCCCCAAGGACCACCAGCGACATGCCGACCAGTCCGGCCGGCGCCAGGCAGGCGGAGCATCGGCACTGCTACGGGAGGCTCCGTACGCGGTCGCCGCAGCCTGGTTGGCCGGTGCGACGACCTGTGCGCGCGGCGCCGGGGGTTGAGGGGTCGGTTAGATGACGATGACCCGGCGTCCGCGGGTGTGGCCGGCCTGGCTGTCGATGTGGGCCGTGGCAGCGTCCGCCAATGCGTACTCCTTCTCTATGGGGATGTGGAGCCTGCCGAGGGTGATCAGGCGGACGGCTTCGGCGAGGGCGTCGGGCACGCTGCCTGCGGCGCCGGAGAAGCGGACGCCGAGGGTCGGGGCTCCGAGGTCGGCTATGGAGATCACCTTCTGGGGGTCTCCGGTCAGTTCGACGAGTTCGCGGATCACGCCGGAGCCGGACAGGTCGAGCGCGGCATCGACCGGACCGATCGCCCGCACCCGCTCCACCCAGCCGGGGCCGTACGTCGTGGCGCGGGCGCCCAGGTCGCGCAGATAGTCCTGGTTGGCGGCGCCGCCCGTGCCGATCACCGCTATGCCGCGGTCCCTGGCTATCTGGAGCACGGCCGAGCCCACTCCCCCGGAGGCGCCACTGACCAGCAGTGTCTGTCCTGGCTGCACGCCGACCTCGCGGATGACGCGCAGCGCGGTCTCCACCACCGAGGGATAGCCGGCGGCCTCCTGGAACGAGAGGCCCGCGGGCATCGGGGCCCAGGCGGACAGCACCGCGAACTCCGCATAGGTGTCGACGCCCTCGCCGAAGACGCGATCGCCGAGCTCGACGCCTTCGACGCCCGGGCCGAGCTCGTCGACGACTCCGGCCGCGTCGAGACCGAGCCCGGCGGGCAGCGCGATCGGGTGGGCCTGCAACTTCTGGCCTTCGCGGATTCTCCAGTCGACGGGGTTCACACCGGCCGCGCGCACCGCGATGCGCACCTGGCCGGGGCCTGGGTGGGGCTCGTCGGCCGTCACGAGGCGCAGCACTTCGGGACCGCCGAACTCGGCGAAGTTGATTTTCCTCATGTGACGTAGCGTAACGCTAGCGGTTAGTTTTTCGCAACGGATTTGGAGTTGGATTTGTTAGCCTGACGTCATGACCATGCCGACTGGCCGCCGGGAACGTAAGAAGGCCGCAACCCGCCAGAAGATCGCCGACGCCGCCCTGTGGCTCTTCCTGGAACGGGGGTACGACGAGGTGGGCATCCGGGACGTCGCCGCCGAGGCGGACGTGGCCGTGACCACGCTCTTCTCCCACTTCGCGTCCAAGGAGGCGCTGGTCTTCGAGCAGGACTGGCAGTTCAAGGACCGACTCACCCGGGCGGTCACCGAGCGGGCCGCGGACGCGCCGCTTTTGCCGGCGCTGCGCCAGGAGATCCACGCACTGGTCGCACACTGCACGGCGGACGGCGCCGGGCCGATCTGGAACATGATCGCGGGCTCGGCCGCACTCCGCGAGTACGAGGAGTCGATGCGGCTGCGCCATGCGGAAGCGCTCGCCGCGGCCATCGACGACGACCCCCGCCTGCCGCTGACCAGCACGGCCGGCCGCTCGATCGCCCGGTTCGTCGTGGACGCCTACTCCGTGGCACGCGAGGCGGACGACCCGCCGGCCGCGGTGGACGAGGTCTTCCGGATGATCGAAGCGGCCTGGGAGGTCGCCTGCCCGACGGGGCCGGAGCAGGGAACGGCAGAGCAGACCGCCGAGTAAGGCCGCGAAGACCAGCGGGAGGCCAGCGGGAAGGCCGGCACCGCCGATCCGACCGACCACACCGCAGCACTGGTCGGCAGGACGCCGACCGCCACACCCCGCGCCGCGGCACGGCGCCCCATCCCCACCACCTCATACGCCGTCACACTGCGGCGCCCACCACCTCATACGCCATCGCGCTGGGCGCCCCGCCACCGCGTACGCCATCGCACCGCGGCACCCCACCGCCCCGGACACCGTCGCCCCACGCCGTACGCCATCGCACCGCACCACGCCGTACGACCGATGCACCATCCGCCAGCCCCCGCACCCGCACCCGCACCCGCACCCGCACCTAGCCGACCCCCAACCAGCCCCGCCCACCCCACTCGCCCCACTCGCCCCAAAAAGCCGAGGTACCCACCCCACTCGCCCCCACGAGAAGGGCGAGCCCCGTTCGTCAGTGCCCCGAGCCCGCAGGCTCTGCCGTCACCCGGTCGCCCAGTGCGGCGAACTCCTTCCACGGGCGCGTCGGTGGGCGCGGGTCCCACACGCGCTGGGACAGGGCGCGCAGCGGGCCGCGGATGCCGCGGGCGATCTGTTCGGGGGTCTGCGCGTCGGCGATGTCGCACCAGATGCCGAAGCGACCGCCCAAGATCCGGTCAGGGCCGCCCAGTTCGGCCGGCACCGGCTCGGTGCCCCGTACCACCCGCGGCGACCACTGTTCGTAGATGCGCTGGCCGGTGGGGTAGGTGAAGTCGTTGGGCTGGCCGAGTACGTAGTAGAGGTACTCGTCGTTCACGTTGATCAGCGGTCGGCCCTCGCGCAGGTACTCCTCGGGCTGTCTGGCCCCGATCTCCTTGCCCGTCCAGTACTCCACCTCGCGGTCCCGGTCGGCGTGGACGACGCCGCCGCGGAAGAAGCCGTCGTTCCACGACTTGACCCGGGCGCCGGCCTTGCGGGCCACCGCCGCCCGGTCGTTGAGCCAGCCCGTCGCCAGGTCCTGCACCCGGGCGCCCTTGCCGTACTTGCGCCGGGCCGCAGCGGCGAGGTCGGGGAAGGTGTCTTCCGGGTTGCGGACCGTCAGCGCCTGGTACTCGTCGCCGCCCAGGTGCCAGTACGGGCCGCCGCCGCTGTGGGTCGCGAACAGCGGCGCGAACTCCCGCAGCAGGTCGTCCAGGATGCGCGCGGCGCCCGGGGCGGAGATGTCGACGGTGCCGCGCGGGGTCTGCCCGTCCACGCCGCGCAGTTGCAGCGAGGGGTGCGCGCGGATGACCGTGCCCAGGTGGCCGGGCGAGTCGATCTCCGGGATGACCGCGACGTGCAGTTGCTCGGCGAGCCGTACGATCCGGCGGACCTGCTCCTTCGTCAGGTGCTGTCGGGAGACGACCTCCGGGTGTGAGCTGCTCTCGATCCGGAAGCCCTGGTCGTCCGTGAAGTGCAGGCCGACCTGGTTCAGCTTGAGGTCGGCCGCCTCGCGCACCCGGGCCTCGATCCAGCGGGCCGGGAAGTGCTTGCGCGCCGTGTCGATCATGAGTCCGCGTTGGGCGCGGTCCGGGCGGTCGCGTACGACGCCGGCGGGGAGTTCGCCGCCGCCCGAGCGCAGCGCCTGGCGGACGGTGCGGGTGCCGTAGAAGACGCCGGCCTGGCCGCTGCCGGTGATCAGGGCCTGCCCGTCGCGGACGGTGAGCACGTAGGACTCGCGGGCGATCTGGTCGGCAGCGGCGCGGGCGGCGGGCGCGGGGGCGGCGGCCCGGGCCCCGCGGGCGGCCCGCGGCCCGGCGGGCCGGGCGGGGGTGGCCCGGCGGAGGGCC
>NZ_JBEHZD010000469.1:0-6391 GCF_040240285.1 Streptomyces sp. HSW2009
GCGGGGCCGCGGGGGGGGGCGCGGGGGGGGCCCGCGCCCCCCCCGCCCCCCCCGCGCCCCCCCCCCCGCGCGCGGCGCGGGGGGGGGGGGGCCGGCCCCCCCCCCCCCCCCCCCACCGTCGCGTTGCGGGCCGGGCGAGCGCCGGCCACCGATGCGGCGAGCGGCCACTCACCCGAAAAGACAGTCGATAAGGGAACTTCAGCGCATTGATGTGACGTTGTCCCAACTTTTTGCCGGTTCTGTCACGATGCTGACCCGGCCTCCCGGTCACGGGAACCTGCCGGACATGACCCATGACTTCCTGGCCCCGCGCGACGCCGCATCGCCGCGTCCGCTGCGACACCTGTCCGCCGCCCAGCGCCGCGTGCTCACGGTGCGCCAACTGCGCGAGCACGGAGTGCCCGCGGCCCTGCTCGCCGAGCGCGGGCAGACCGGCGGGCCGTGGCAGCAACTCCTGCCCGGCGTCTACCTGTTGCACGCGGAGCGGCCCAGCGGTGAGGAGCGGGCCGAGGCCGCGCTGCTGTACGCCGCGGCCCCCGGGCCCGGGCGGCGCCCCGCCGCGCTGGTGACCGGGGCCGCCGCGCTCGCCCTGCACGGGTTCGCGACCGTGCCGCCGCTGGCCGCCCTGGAGCGCATCGACGTGCTGGTGGCACACGCCCACCGGCCGCACTCGACCGGCTACGTCCGCCTGCTGCGCACCGGCGCGCTGCCCCGCCCGGTCTTCGTCGCCGGCCTCGCGGTCGCCCCGGTGCCGCGGGCCCTCGCGGACCTGGCCGGCTGCTTGAGCGAGTCGGCGACGGTCCGCGCGCTGATGGTGGAGGCGGTACGGGACGGGCACTGCGAGGCGGTGGCCCTGGTGCGCGAGGTGACCCGGGCCCGGCTGCTCGACCGGCCGCACGTGGTGGACGCGGTGGAGGGCCTGGTGGCCGACGGCCGGGCGATCGCGGAGGGGCTGCTGTACCGGATGGTGCGCGAACACCGGCTGCCCGAGCCGCTGTGGAACGTGGGGCTGCGGCTGCCGGACGGCGCGTACCTGGGGACCGTGGACGCGTACTGGCCCGAGCACTCGGTGGCCGTCGAGCTGATCGCCCGCGGGCCGCAGGCCGACGGGAGCGCCCCGTGGCCGCAGGACGAGCGCCGCCGCCTGCACCTGGAGGGGCTCGGCATCACGGCGCTCCAGGTCAGTGCGCGCCGGCTGCGGGCGGACCTGGAGCGGCAGGCCACGGCGGTACGGACCGCGCTCCTCGCGTCCGTCGACCGGGAGCCGGCCACGGTGACCGTGCTCCCGCGCTGACCGCGGGGGGGGGCCCCGCCCGGGGGGGGGCCCCCGGGGGGGCCGCGGTGCGGCGCAAGGGGCCGCGGGGTCGGGATGCGGTACGGGGGCCCGGCGCACCCGACGAGCCGGGTAAGCGGGATGGCTGGGGCGAGCCGGTTGAGCCCGTTGAGCCGGATAAGCCAGCCGGGCTGGTCGGGCCGGATGGGTCGGATGGGTCGTACGGGGTGCCTGAGTCGTACGGGGCCCGCGCCGTGGTCGGTTGGGGCACGGCGGATCAGTCCTGGCCCGACGCGCCGTCAGCGGCGGCGGGGGTCGCACCGTCAGCAGCGGCGGGTGTCGCGGTGTCGGCGCGGCGCTTGCGCAGGGCGACGACGACCGCAGCCGCGCCGGCGACCAGCAGCGCGCCGGCGCCGGTGGCCAGCAGTGGCGTGGACGGCCCGGCGGAGTCGTCGCCGCCGTCCGAGCCGTCAGCGGCGGCGGCGACCGCGGGGGCGGTGGCCGAGCCCTTCGGCTGCGGGCTTGCGCTCGGTTCGCTGCCCAGGTCGGGCAGGGGCGGCAGGGTGGCGTCGGCGTCGACGGCCACCGCGAGCGAGAGCGGGTCCATGACGGTGCCGGCGCGGTACATGCCGTCGAACGCGGCGGCGCCCTCCTTGGTGAGCCTGGTCGGCGTCTCCGCCAGGGCGACCAGGCCGTTCTTGGGCTTGCTGGTGCGCAGCGCCGCGGCGTCGAAGGTGACCAGGGGCACCGCATCGCGCGTGGTGCCGGCGGTCGTCACATCGGCGACGAGGGTGCCCCGGCCGTCGGCCGCCTTGACCCGTACGCCGCTCAGTGCGAGGTCGAGTTTGGCGCCGGTGAAGTGGGTGCGGCCGGCAAAGGTGGCGTCCAGGGTGCCGGTGCGCGGGTCGTAGCTGCCCTTGCCCGCGGGGAAGCGGAACAGGGCGCCGCCGTCCTCGGCCCCGCGCGTCAGTTGCCAACGGCCCTGCGCGATGGGCCCGGTGACGTACTCGCGGAAGGTGCGGCGCACGCCCCAGTCGACGGCCGCGGTCGCGATCTGGCCCGCCCGGGCGTCGGGCCGGTCGGTGGCCTTGCCCTTGCCTCCGTCCTCGCCCTTCGCCCCGGTCTTCTCCTCGCCCTTGCGGTCGCCCTCCTGCTTCGGGTCGGCCTTCCCCTCCCCCGGGCCGCGCGTCGGCGCCGGGTCCGTGGCAGGTGCCCGCGCGATGTCGGCGGACAGACTGAGCGGGTCGAGCTGGGTGCCGGCCGGGTAGTAGCCGGCGAACGCCTGGGCGCCGCGCGGGGTGAGCGTGGCGGGGATGGAGTTGAGGACCACGGCGGTGCCGCCGCCGCGCATGTTCACGCCGGACAGGTTGAGCGAGGCGAACGGGATCTGCCGGGCGTGGGTCACCTGGCCGCTGCCCTTGGCCCGGCTCACCACGTCCGCGTACAGGGTGCCGGCGCCGTTGCCCGGGGTGCGGACGGTCAGGCCGCTCAGCCGCAGGTCGAGTTCGTGGCTGCCGTTCGGCTTACGGTGGCCGACGAAGTGCACCCCGCCGGTGAAGGCGGCGCTGAAGGAACCGCTGGCCGGGTCGTAGGAGCCGCGCGCCGAGTGGAAGCGGAACTGGCTCTCGCCCACCGTCGCGGCCCCGCCCTCCAGGCTCCAACTGCCCTGTGCGATGGGGCCGGTGATGTAGCGCTGGAAGGAGGACTTCAGGCCCCAGTCCAGCCGCCCGCCGGAAACGGAACGGTCCGCCGCATGGGCGGCAGTGGCGGGTGAGACCGCGCCGATCAGCCCGGCGATGAGCACGAGCACACAGGCGCGGGTGGGTCTGGCTGGCAGCATCAGGTGCCCCTCCCGGAACGTAGCAATGCAGGTAAGGCTAACCTAAGCTACGACATGGTCTGGTCGGAACCCCCGGGCTCAGCAACCGCGTGACCAGCAAAGACGACAGAGAGGCGAGAAAGTGCAGCACCGGAAGTCGGCGAGGCACCCCGCCCGCGCCCCGCGTCTCGTCGCCGCCGTCGCCGCCGCGCTGGCGCTCGCGATCGGGCTCGGCGGCTGCGGCGGATCCAGCGGTGACCAGGGCTCGGGCAAGGGCTCGGACGTACGCACCGCGGCCCAAGCGGAATCCCTGGAGCCACTCAAGGACACACCCGCACCACGACTTCCGGCCACCGTCACCTCGGCCGACGGACACCGCAGCACCGTCCGCAGCGCGGCGCGGATCGTGCCGCTCACCGGCTCGCTCTCGGAGATCGTGTTCACCCTCGGCCTCGGCGACCGCGTCGTCGGCCGGGACGTGACCGCCGACTTCGCGCAGGCCAAGAAGTTGCCGGTGGTCACGCGCGCGCACGACGTCTCGGCCGAGAACGTGCTCTCGCTCAAGCCCACCGTGGTCCTCGCCGACACCACGACCGGCCCGGCCGAGGCCATCGACCAGATCCGGGACGCCGGCGTGCCACTGGTCGTCCTCGCGCCCGCCAAGGAGCTCGCCGACGTCGGCACCCGCATCGACGCGGTCGCCGCCGCGCTCGGCGTGCCGGACGCCGGCAAGGAGTTGCGCCAGCGCACCGAGGACCGGATCAAGGCGGTACGCGCCGGCATGAAGCGACCGGCCGACGGCAAGGCGCCCCGGGTCGCCTTCCTCTACCTGCGCGGCTCGGCCGCCGTCTACCTGCTCGGCGGGCGCGACTCGGGGGCCGGCTCGCTGCTCGAAGCGGCGGGCGCCGTCGACGCGGGCGAGGAGTCCGGCCTGACGAAGGACTTCACGCCGATCACCAGCGAGGCGCTGGCCAAGGCCGCCCCGGACGCCATCCTCGTCATGTCCAAGGGCCTGGACTCGGTCGGCGGCGTGGACGGGCTGCTCAAACTGCCCGGCGTCGCCGAGACACCGGCCGGCATGGACCGCCGCATCGTCTCCATCGACGACGGCAAACTGCTCAACTACGGCCCACGCACCGACCAGGTGCTGCGCTCGCTGGTTGACCAGTTGTACGGGGACGCCTCGTGACGCTCTCCGCCAACTCCCCACGGGCGGCCGGGCGGGCCACCGCCCCCGAGCAGACGGCCCCCGCCGGGCAGGCCGCCGCGGCCGACCCGCAGCAAGCCGACCCACAACAGGCCGATCCGCAACAGGCCGATCCGCCCCGCGCGGAAGCGGCTGTCGCCAAGCGGGGCGGCCGGCGCGCCCGCACCCCCGTGCTGACCTTCGCCCTCGCCGCCGCCCTGTTCGTGCTCTGCCTGGTGGCCGCCGGCACCGGCGCGTACGACATCCCGCTCGGCGACGTGGTCTCCTCCGCGCTGCACCGCATGCACCTGGGCGGCAGCGCGCTGGACCGGGTCGGCGAGAGCGTGCTGTGGAACGTACGGCTGCCGCGCGTGGTGCTTGCGCTGCTGGTCGGGGCCTCGCTTGGGTGTGCGGGGGCACTGATGCAGGGCGGGTTCGGCAATCCGCTGGCCGAGCCCGGGGTGATCGGCATCTCGGCCGGCGCCGCGGTCGGCGCGGTCGGCTCCATCGCGCTCGGTCTGACCTTCCTCGGCGACTGGACGGTGACCGCCTGCGCGTTCGCCTCCGGGCTGCTGACCGTGCTGCTGGTGTACGTGCTCTCGCGCTCGGACGGCAAGACCGAGGTGGTCACGCTGATCCTCACCGGCATCGCCGTCAACGCCTTCGCCGGCGCGCTGATCGGCCTGTTCATCTTCTTCGCCGACAACGCCCAGATCACCCAGATCACCTTCTGGCAGCTCGGCAGCCTCTCCCAGGCGACCTGGCCCAAGGTGCTCGCGGTGCTGCCGTGCGCGCTGGCCGGCCTGTTCCTCGCCCCCTTCTACGCCCGCCAACTCGACCTGCTGGCCCTCGGCGAGCGCCCCGCCCGGCACCTGGGCGTGGACGTGGAGCGGCTGCGGGTGACCGTCGTGGTGCTGGTGGCGCTGCTGACGGCCGCCGCGGTGGCGGTCGCGGGCATCATCACCTTCGTCGGCCTGCTGGTGCCGCACCTGCTGCGGATGGCCGCGGGCCCGGGCCACCGTTTCCTGGTCCCGGGCAGCGCCCTGGGCGGCGCGGTGGTGCTGGTCGCCGCCGACCTCGCGGCCCGCACCGTGGCCCAGCCGGCGGAACTGCCGCTCGGCGTGCTCACCGCGCTCTTCGGCAGCCCGTTCTTCTTCTGGCTGCTGCGCAGGACCCGTCGTAAGCAAGGAGGTTGGGCATGAGCGTACGGACCCTCGCCAGCCGGCTCGGCGGGCGGGCCCGCCAGGTGCCCGGCCGGCCCGCACCCGGCGAACTCGCGGCCGAGGTCGGCGACCTGCGGGTGACGCTCGGCTCCCGGCAGGTGCTGACCGACGTCTCGCTGCGCGTCACGGCGGGCGAGGTGCTGGCCCTGGTCGGGCCGAACGGGGCCGGCAAGTCCACGCTGCTCGCCGCCCTCGCCGCCGACCTGCCGGCCGGCTCTGGCACCGTCCGCATCGACGGCCGGCAGGTCGCCGACTGGACCGCGGGCGAACTGGCGCTGCGCCGCGCCGTGTTGCCGCAGTCCGCCGCGCTCTCCTTCCCGTTCACGGTGGAGGAGGTGGTACGGATGGGCCGCGCCCCGTGGGCCGGGACGCCGGCCGCCGACGAGGACGACCCGGCGGTGGCGCGGGCGATGGCGACCACGGAGGTGGCCGAGTTCGCCGACCGGCCCTTCAGTGCCCTGTCCGGCGGCGAACGGGCCCGGGTCGCACTGGCCAGGGTGCTGGCCCAACGCGCGGCCCTGCTGCTGCTCGACGAGCCGACCGCCGCCCTCGACCTGCGCCACCAGGAGCTGGTGCTGCGGGTGTGCCGGGAGCGGGCCGCCGCCGGCGACGCGGTCGTGGTCGTCCTGCACGACCTGGGCCTGGCTGCGGCGTACGCGGATCGCACCGCCGTCCTGCACCGGGGGCGGATCGTCGCCGACGGGCCACCGGCCAAGGTCTTCGACGCGGAGTTGCTCTCCGACGTCTACCGACAGCCGATCGAGGTGCTGCCCCACCCGCGCACCGGGGTGCCGCTGGTGGTGCCGCGCCGCGACGGGGGGCCGGGGCGCGGGTGACCCGGCGGGCGGGGCGGGAGCCGCGGGCCGGGCGCGGGCGGCCGGCCACGCACC